>JAKCCC010000005.1 GCA_021838985.1 Planctomycetota bacterium | reverse complement strand
CGGCGAGATCGAGCTTGCCTCCCGCGTCCGGTGCAACCACCCGGTCGCGCTGTCGCCAGAGATGGGAATCTTCTTCCGGCAGGTTAAGATTTTCAATGAACGGCACCACGCCCAGTACGTGGCGGCCGGTGTGGGCGTAGGTATAATCAAGGGCTGGCGCCAGCAAGGCCGCGTCGCCGCGGAATTTATTAACGACAAAGCCGGCCACCAGCGACCGTTCCAGTTCGCCGAGCACTTCCATGGTGCCCACGAATGAGGCAAAAACGCCGCCGCGATCAATATCACCGACCAGCAGCACCGGCGCCTGGGCGTGGCGGGCCATGCGCATATTAACAATATCATGCGCTTGGAGATTGACCTCACCGGGGCTGCCGGCGCCTTCGAGGAGCACCGCGTCGAACTCGGCGGCCAGCGAGTCGAAACAGGCGGCGACGGTGTCAAAGATGGTCTGCTTGAACTGAAAATATTCCTGCACGCTCATATGACCAATGGGGCGGCCGCGGAGAATCACCTGGGCGCCGACGTGGGAATGGGGCTTGAGCAGAATGGGATTCATGCGCGTCTCTGGTTCCAGGCGACAGGCCTGGGCCTGCACCACCTGGGCTCGCCCCATTTCACCGCCGTCGCGGGTGACGAATGAATTCAGCGACATATTCTGCGCCTTAAAGGGCGCTACGCGCACGCCATCCTGCAGCAGAATGCGGCCCAAGGCTGCGGTAAGCAGACTCTTGCCGGCGCTGGAACCCGTCCCCTGGAGCATAAGCACCGGCTTGCGCCGGGCCGGGGAGTTTTGATTTCCGATTTTCGATGGGCTGCCTTGAAAATGGGAAATGGAGGCGTCTACGGGAACGTCACCTCTAGCTGAAGTCTCCAAGGCGACTCTGCGACCGGGGGCTGGGTAGGGGGGGGGACGATTATTTTCGATGGTGGATTTTGGGTTGGCCATGATTTCGGCAAGTGCCGCAACCAGGCGGTCATTTTCGTGGGGTGGTCGCACCGCCACCCGGAAGAATCGTTCCGCGAACGCGGCGTCTTCCGGCCAAGTGCGGATGGCGATAGCCCGTTCCCGCAGCAGCCGCCGGGCGAGGGTCGCGGCGGTCAGCGGTGCGCCGCCAGCTGCAGAAAGAATCTCCACGAATAGAAAATTAGCCGCACCAGGATGTACGTGAAACACACCCAGACGTTGCAATGTCCGGCTCAACTGCTCACGCCACCGCGCCACCAGCGTCTGGGATTGTTCTACAAACTTCACGTCGTGCAGTGCGGACACCCCCACGGCCTGGGCCAGCGTATTGACCGTCCAGGGGGGTAACCAGCGGCGTAGATTTTCCGCCAGTGGAGCCGTGGCAAAAGCACAGCCCAGCCGTAGTCCCGGGATGGCGAATATTTTGGTCAGCGATTTAATGACGATGAGGTTGGCGTATCGGGCTTCGGCCAAGGAACGGTAATTGGGTACAAAATCGGCGAACGATTCATCCACGATGAACCAGGTCGCCGGAAATTCGGCAATAACCCGCTCCAGGTCCGCGGCGGACAATAGCCGGCCTGTCGGATTATTGGGTTGACCGAGAAAAACCACCTCGCCGCCGTACAACGCTCCGCGAAGTTCGCTCCAGTTCAGATTGAACTGATTTTCCGTGCCCAGCACCAACGGCTTCAGGCTCCATCCGGCCAGCTCGGCGATATCGCGGTAGTCGCGGTACGAAGGAATGGGAATAATCGCCCGCGTAGCGGGAATGGCGCGTGGCAGAACATGCAGAATTTCGGTCGAGCCGTTGCCGACCACAAGGTGTTCCCGCGGCAACCCGTGCCGTGCGGCGATGGCTTCCACCAGTGCCGTCGCTTCCTGATCCGGATAATACGCCAGCTCCGAAACATGGCGGCTGATAACCCGGCGTAACCATTCCGGTGGACCAACGGGATTGATGTTGGCGCTGAAATCCAGTAATTCCTCCGGCGCGCAGCCGGCTTGCTCGGCCAGCTTGCGCCGCTGGCCGCCGTGGGCGGGCATCATAAGGCACCCCGGGCGTGGAGTCCCAGCCACGTGATCATGGTGAACACCGGCATCAGCTCCGTAAGTTCACAAGCGGCGCCATAGACATCTCCGGTCGCTCCACCAATTTTATGGAAGCTCCACGCCGCCAGCAGCAGCGCCGCGGCCAGAGATGCGCCGGCGATGGCCACCCCCTCCACTTGCAATAGGCCGTAAGCGGCGGCGGCCAGAACCACTACCGCCCAGCCGGCCTGCAGCACCGTACGCCGTTCGGCCAACGGTTTTCCGAGCCCGCCCTCGGGCCGGGCGTAAGGCAGCAGGCTTAGCACGAGCAGCATGCCGCAACGCCCGGCGATCGGCGTAAGGGCGGCGACGCGCCAAAACGTCGGCGCCGGCAGGTTGGCGAAACATACTATTTTCATCGCCAGCGTAAGCACGATGGCGATCACGCCCATCGCGCCGATCCGACTGTCCTTCATGATTTCCAGTATCCGTTGGCGGGACCGGCTGCTGAAAAAACCATCGGCCATATCGGACAGGCCATCCAGATGCATGCCGCCCGAAGCGCCAACCAGCCCCGCCACCAGCAGCACGCTGGCCACCGGCTCCGGCATAAGTCGCACCAGCCCCCACGCGGCCGCACCGGCCGCAACCCCCAGCAGTAGCCCGACGAGCGGAAACATTACCGGCGTGCCGCTCAGCGTGGCGGCATCACCGCACCAGGCCTCCGGCACAGGCAGGATGGTTAAAAACCGCAGGGCTGCGGCGAACCGTTTCATTGGTTCGCCTCGGACACCGCGGCTTCAGCGAAAGTGGCCACCTGTGTGAGCACGGCGACTGCGGCATCCACCAGCGGCATGGCCAGGGCGCTGCCCGTGCCTTCGCCCAGGCGCAAGCCCAGGTCCAGCAGGGGCTTTTTGCCGAGATGTTCGAGCATTACACGATGCCCCGGCTCCGCGCCGCAGTGGCTGGCGATCATATAATCGGTACATTGGGGGCAGAGGGCCTGGGCGAGTAAAGCGCCGGCTGTGGAAATCAAGCCATCCACCAGGACTGGTTTGCGATTGGCCGCGGCGCCGAGAATCAACCCGGCAAGGCCGCCGATTTCAAAGCCGCCGACTTTCGCCAACACATCGAGGCCGTCCCGCCGATCCGGATGATTGATGCGCAGGGCCTGCTGGATGACCTGAATCTTGTGGGCCAGTTGGGCATCGTTCAACCCCGTGCCGCGGCCCGTTAAATCCGCGACCGGCCGGCCGGTCAAAACCGCGCCGATGGCCGCGCTGGCCGTGGTGTTGCCGATCCCCATGTCGCCGGTGCCGATCACGTCGCAATCGGCGGCCAATTCTTCCGCCAGACTGATACCGCTGGTCAGGCTTTGCAGGGCCTGGGCCGCTGACATCGCCGGGCCGTCGGCCAGGTTGGCGGTGCCGGCGGCGACGCGCCGGTGCACAATGCGTTCGCCCAGCGCGGACAGATCGCCCGCCACGCCCATATCCACCACCACCACCCGCGCTCCGCAGCAGCGGGCCACGGCATTAATACCCGCGCCGCCATGGACAAAATTATGCACCATCTGGACGGTGACGGCCTGCGGGTACTTGCTTACGCCCGCCGCAGCAACACCATGATCACCCGCCATGGTAACAATGGCCTTGCGCTTGACCGGTGGATGCATCTGCCGGGTCATGCCTGCCAAATCCACAGCCAGATCGAGCAACCTGCCCAAGGCCCAATGGGGCATCGTTAATTGTTCGATGCGGGCGGTCGCCTGCTGGCGCAGGGACTGGTCCTGTGGCGTGATTCGGCCAACGGTTCGTTCGAGCAGGCCATGCACGGACACTGTTTTCCCAGCGGTGGAATTCGATTTTCGCGTCGTGGAGGTCATAGGTAATTCCTTAAATGGTAACGTTGAAGCCGCGCCGGCGCCTGCCCCAATGGTCACGCTTCCGCCAACCGGGTTTCTCCGCTGGCGGCGATGGCGGCGCCGATGCGGGCGGCGACGTCGACGGCGAAGCAGCCGTCTTCACCGGTAACCGCCGGTGCCGCGCCGGTGCGCACGGAATGCAAAAAGGATTCGATCTCCGCCCGCAGCGGCTCGCATTCTTCCACCACCAGCGGTTCGTAACAAACCAATTCGGTGTAATTCAGATCGCCAAGCTCCGCCAACTCTCCGGCGGCGATTTTGCGCCGCACCATATCCAACTGCTGCTCATTGGCGGTGCGCTGAATCACCACGCCGGCTTTTTTGTGGTAATCCACGCTGGCATACATCTCGGGGCTGAACAGACGCATGCGGCGCTCGGTTTTTAGCGCCAGACGCGAAGCCGTCAGATTCGCCACGCAGCCGTTGGTAAAAACCAGGCGGGCGTTCGCGATATCCTCGAATTGGCCGATGACGGATACGCCCACGGCCGCGACTGACTTAACCGCGGCCGCGACAAAATGGTGCACAATATCAATATCATGAATCATCAAGTCCAGCACCACGCCGATGTCCACGCTCCGAAACGTCAGCGGGCTGACGCGATGCACCTCCACGAACCGGGGCTTAAGGCAATGCCGGTCCAGGGCCCGCACGACGGGGTTAAAGCGTTCCGAATGTCCGACCTGCAGCACGCAGCCGCGGTTACGGGCCAGATCGACGATGGCCCGCGCTTCCGCCAAACTGGGCGCTAGCGGTTTCTCAATCAGCAGGTGCACCCCCCGCCTGAAAAATTCCTCGGCCAGGGCGCGATGCTGTACGGTCGGCGCGGCGATGCTGGCGGCGTGGGGCGTGATGCCGGCGGCGAACAGGTCCGCCGCGGAGCGGAAGACCGGGCAATGAAATTGTTCGCCCGCCGCGGCGGCCCGCGCCGGGTCCGGGTCGCAGACGCCCACCAATCGGCAGCCTGGTTGCTCCGTATAAATACGGGCGTGATGGCAGCCCATGCGGCCGGCGCCGGCCACCGCCACGTTCAGAATGGCTGCTTCCTGCATCATACGGAACGCTAAAATATAGCCACGCACGCTTTTTTCCAAGCCGCCTGCCACGGCCGTAGCGGGCAACGGTGGAACACGAACGTGTGGGGCCGTGGCAAACTGTAGTGCTCTGTCACCACTTGGCTTTCGGGTGTCACGGCCGCCACCCTCGGCGGCTTCCAGCCCGCGTATGCGGCTCGCCTTCAAAGGCTCGCTGTTGCCATGCATATTCGACGCTTTTAGCCTGTGCCAAAACAGCGGTAGGAAATTATCAAAAAGCGTTCCATAGATGGTGTTGCAAAAGTCACCCCACAGCAGCCATGTAAAAACAACGGCCAGCGCGCCTAAGGTGTAACGCAGGGTTCCGGCCGTGTAGAAGCTCTAGCAGGACGCTGCAAAACCCCGCTTTTTTGAATTTCCACCCCTGACACACGTCAAAAGTGGGGCGATCTGAGGATCGGATTGGGTTTCTTGTTTCAATTTTTCCTTGCGTGCCCCCTGCTCATTTATGCCGCCAAGCGTCGGATCCTTATCAGGTTGTACGCTGCGGCGGCCAATTGCATCTGTTGCCGCAGTTTCCATTGACCGACCAGGCGTGTGCGGGCCAAACCCGCGACGGTCTTGAGCCATCCGAAGGCTTCTTCGATGCGCTTGCGGCAGCGTTGGCTGATCTGGTAGCCCACCGTCGCCTCGCGCCGACGCATGCGTTGACGCGCCTGGATCAGGGGTCCATCGGCTTCCTTCCGACGGGTGCATCCACCGATCGGGCCCTCTTTGGTGGGCACGTGCGGCCGGATGCCGCGTTGTTCCAAAGCGATCAGGAAGGGGCCCCCATCATAGCCCTTATCCCCGCCCAAGGTCTGCGGTTGTACGTGGAGTCGCCGTTTCATCCGGTCGAGCATTGTGGTGGCCGCAGCGGGTTCGGCCTTGCCGCAGGCTTCGGAAATGTGCACCGCCATCACCAACCCGTGCCGGTTTTCCGTGATCGCGTGGCCCATATGATAGAGTTTGGCGGGCTGCCCGTCGGATTTGCGGTAGAGCCGCGCCGCTGGATCGGTCCGGCTCTGGTGGGTGTTGTTGCTCCGCTTCTGGCCGTGGAAATCCACTGTGGGGTTGCGGGGCTTAAAGCCTCGTCCATCGTCGTACGGTCCGCGCAACAGAGCGTCTTTGGGGACAAAGCTTTTCAGCGAGGCGTAGCTTTCGATCAAGGTGCCATCGACACCGAAATGATCGTCGCTGGTCAAGCCCGCCCCCATGGCCCGCTTGACCACCCCTTCGAAAAAGGCGGCGATAATCCCATGCTCTTCCAACCGCGGTCGATTATGGGTAAACGCCGTGGCATCAAAAACGTCCGCCGCTGGGTCCAGATCCAAAAACCAGCGGAACAGCAGATCGGTATCAATCCGTTCCACCAATTGCGTCTCGCTGCGGACCGAGTACAGAGCCTGCAGCAACAACGCCTTCAACAGGCGTTCCGGCGGAATCCCCGGACGACCGGTGTCGGCGTAAGCCGTGTCGAACAACCGGTTCATCCGGCCCAGCTCCTCATCCACCATCTTCTTAAGGGGCCGCAAGGGATGATCCCGGCGAATCCGACCTTCGATATCAATTGCAAAAAACATCAATGACGGGGCGCTTTGTTGACCACGCATGCTTAAACCTCCATGTCAGACGTTACCACTATAATGCCTCTGTCAAGGGGTTTTGCAGCGTCCTGCTAGGTGCTGGCGACGATAGATGGGCGGTCGTTTAATCCAAGGGGTTCCGCGTGGGATTCATCCGGCGGTGCGGTGGCTGGGGTGTTCAGCGAGGTTTTACCCATTACGCCACAGCCTTCACCCGTCCCGTAGCCTGCCCGGCCCCAGTCGGATGCATAGCCCAACCCACCCGTGATTGGATATTTTGCGATAGCGCAACGTTACACCGCGGGCTGCCAAGACACCGGCCCGCGACGCCAGCGTTACGTGTGCCGCAATAATCTTATCAGATCGCCGGCATCCCATTACCGCCGCACACGGAGATGTACGCCCCAGTGATGAAACTCGCCAGGTCGCTGGCCAGGAACGCCACGACCGTCGCCGATCTCCTGGGCCGTGTCCCGCCGGGCCAATGCCGTCCGTTTCAAGTACCATCCAAGTACCAGAGCGGAGATGCCTGGTCCGGGCGATTTTCACTGGCCGTCCAGCTTGGCGCTATCTGGTTGACGGTGACGCCCATGGGGCCAACTTCCTCCTGCGCCAGCACCCGCAGCGCGCCGCCCCTTCCCCGCTTGCCCGCGACGTGGGCGGACTGGTTGGGCCAGCACTGCATGGCACACTCCCTGTTGATGCCGATCACCCGTCCCCACCTCCGCTCCGGCATGGCCGACACGAACGCCTGCGCCATCCGCACATTATGCATCACGCAGGATCGGAACTGGCTCTCATAATCCGCGCTGGGCTGTTCCAGCACGGGTTTCCAGGGATACTGGATCACCGCGTTGGTGACCATAATGCCAGGTGGGCCGAGTTGCCTTGACTATCGCGTCGCGCATGGCCTTGATCGCCGCGGGGTCGGTTACATCGGCCTGCGCGGCGACGGCCCGCCGGTTCCTTCCGCGCAACTCCGCCGCCAGGTGGTTGGCCAGGTCGATGTTGGGTATGTTATTGGTCGCTACCTCTACGCCCGCCTGGGCCAGCGTTCGCACCATGACGCGCCCCAGTTCAAACTGGCGCCCGTGACGCCCGCGATCTTGTCGATCTTAAGGCTCATGCGCACACCGCCTGGTGGCCGCCATCCACGATCAGACCGACACCGTTGATGTAGCCGGCCTCATCGGAAACTAACAGCGCCACCGCCTGGCCGATGTCTTCGGGCGTGCCGATGCGGCCGGCTGGCACGCGCTGTTTGATGAAGGCGGCATTTTCAGGTTTTTCCCAGTGGAAACGGGTCAGGTCGGTGAGAATCATGCCCGGGGCGACGGCGTTGCAGGTGATCCCGTGTGGCCCCAGGGCGATGGCAAAGCTCTTCATCAACATGTGCAGGCCGGCCTTCGAGGCCGCGTAATCGCCCTGCCTCGCGCTGGTGACGTTGACCGCCAGCGACGTAATGAACACGATCCGACCTTGGATCGACCGGGCGAGCATCTCCCTGGCCACCAACTGCGTGCAGTGAAACGCGCCGGTGAGATTCACATCAAGCGTCTTCTTAAAGGTCGAGGGGTCCATCTCCATCACATCCACGAAGGGACAGATGCCGGCATTGTTGACGAGCACATCAATCCGGCCGAAGCGGGTAATCGTTTGTTGTACCAAGTCGGCGACCTGGGCGCGGTCCGTAACGTCACACGCCACGCCTAACCCGCCGAATTGCTCCGCCGCTGTCCGCGCCGCCGCGCCGTCCCGGTCGGCGATAACGATCCGCATATCCTTACGGGCCAGGCAGACGGCGATGCCCAGGCCGATTCCGCGCGCGCCTCCCGTGATGATGGCGACCTTGTTGCTCATAGCAGTGTTCCTTTCTGGTTAAGACTTCCGACGGCCCTCCGCGGCTGACGGGCTAGCCATCAGGCCGTTTGCCGGCAAAACTCGTGGAATACCTCCAGCATGTATTCGTAATGCCTTAACGGCATGCCGGGAAAGATGGTGTTGGAGGTGGAGAAGATGTAACCGCCGCCCGGACTGCCATGCCGGAGGCAATACCACGCCGATCGGCGGATAGCCTCTTCCGGACCATCCTGCAGCAGATTGCACTGCACGTTGCCCATCAGGGCCATTTTCCCATACGTAAGTGTTTTCACCACGGCGATGTCCATACCGGCCATCGGATCAATGGACTGCAAGGCGTGCGGCCCGCAGGATAGAATCTGCTCGAGCACCGCCATCAGGTTGCCGTCGCTGTGGAAAAAAGCGAGGGCGCCCCGCTGTTTGACGCGGGCTACCAGCCGCGCCAGATACGGCGTGACGATTTCCTTGAAATCCGCTGGCGAACAAAATGTTCCGCCATTAAACGCCACGTCGTGCGGCAGGTAAATGAAATCCGCGCCGGCATCCGCCAGGCGATCAATCCGTTCGCAGGCGTCACGGCAACGGAGTTCCGCCTCCGCATGAATCCGGTCGCGGTGTTCCGCCATGTCCAGGGCGAACCTTTCCCAATCGGTAATCTGGTCAATACACCACAGCGCCCCTCCCACCACGCCACCGATAGCAATTCGCTCCCCGAAAGCGTGCTTCGCCGCCCGGACGCCGTCCGGGTCGCCCCACGGCCAGTACACCAACAGCGCATCCCACTGATACCGGGCCACGATCCGCTCGTAGATCTCCAGGCAGGCCGCAATTTTATTTTTCCGCTCCACGCCGGAACAGTCCCAGGAGTTCCGATCCGGGAACCGCAATCCGAAGGCCTCGCGCTCCAGTTCAAACATGCTTTCAAAATGCGGCGGCCGGTCGGTCGGCTCGAAACGCAGTGTTTTCAGGAAGCGCTGTTTGCCGGTCATTTGCGGCTCCCGGTGATGGCCCCCAACCAGGCATCGGCGATGCGTGCATAGCCGTCCGCGTTCGGATGATAGGAATCGGAAAAATCACTCGGCGCAACGGCATGGTACATGTCCACCACCGTGGCGCCGTGCCGGGCTGCGATGCTCGGTACCGCGGCATTGAATCGCTCAATCCGGTCGCGCACCCGCTGCTCCAGGCTGCTGATGATTTGGGCTACAAATACCCGCGTCGGCAGGTGAGCCAACAGTCCATCGAGTCGCGCCGGGGCGCCGGCCAAGTCGTAGTCTTGTACCATGTCGTTGGTCCCGATGTGCAATAATACAAGATCCGGCCGCGCCGCCGCCAGCCAGCCGTCAATTCCAGCTTGAATCTCATCGATCCGAAAACCACCGTGTCCTTCGTGATGCGGTGAAGGCAGACGGTCGGGATCAGGGTTATCGTCGGCGCTACCGACAAATTCAACCGGCTGCCATTCGCGGATCAGGCGCTGATAAAGTCGGGTCCGATATCCGCCCGGGATGAACCCGGGCGGCGGGATGATCAAACCCCGCGTGATTGAATCACCGAAGGGCATGATACGAACCGGGTTCATAGCCGCCTCACCTTGGGGACCGTCATCCCCAACCGATAGTCGGCAAGGTCGCCCAGCTCATCCCATTCGAAGTCGATGGCTCGCCGCGGCGTCGACGACCGATGGCCTTCCGAAACGTGGGCTGTTCGATTCATTCGGGCCTCCTGAACTCCAAGGACAAACGCAACCATCGTCAATACTACGCGGTATCGCCGATAACCCGCCGCAGCCGAATTTCGAGTCGGTGGACTTCAAACGCGATTATTCCAGCGCCAATCATTCCTATTGCCTTTTCTCCGGCGGGCGGGGACCGACGTCGGAAACATCAATGGGCTTAAAACCAAGCTCCAGCGCGGGACTTTCGGGCTCCAACGTGAAATCCCACTGCTTCAAACCGCCCAATAACGGATCCGCGACTAGGCTGTGACGGTCATTACCGAGCTTCCGCCACCGATCGATATCGATAATCGTCGCGTCGGTGGCGAGGTGACCATGGTCGTTTTTACCACTGCGGCCAATGATTGGAGAGCGGGAAACATCCCAGAGGACGTTCAAATCAATAGTGGGATTAGGGGTTTTCAGTTTGTGGCCGTAACCATCCACGTACAGCGGCTGGCCGTCCGCCACGAGAATGTTGCACATAAGTGAAAAAGCGACCGTGGCGTCGTCGCGGCTCAGCAGCACCACGCCCTCCCGTCCGAGCGCGAAGATGTTGTTGCGCACGATGTTCTCATGGCCGTAATGCAAGTGGAAAACCTGGCTGCTGGTGTTGTAACAAATGTTGTTTTCAATCACGAGGTGGGAACTACCTTCATCGGGATAAATCGCCCAGCCCCCGTACTCCGCGTGCTCGATATCGTGGATGACGTTGCCGCGAAGGACTGTCCCGGGCTGCACGCCCAGCGTATAAATGCCCCCCAGGTCGCTGAGCCAACCCGAGCCGAGATGGTGAATATGGTTTTTCTCGATGCGATTGTTCTTCGAAACATTTTCGGCGAAGCCCCAGATCCAGCCGACCGAGACGCCGCTGTAGTACAGATCGTGAATGTGATTGTGGGCGATGACATTGCCGAACGCATGGCGACTGAACACGCCGACCGCCTGGTGGAACACGCGCCCCGCGTGGTGGATGTGGTTATCCGTGATGAGGTTGTTTCCGGTGCGGCGCTCCAGCGGCCCCCGGGCGTTGGCGCCATTGAGCTTTACGCCGCCAGCGCCCAGGTCGGCCAATTCGTTGCCCACGATACGATTGGCCGTGCAGCCGTCCGCCAGCTCCACCGCATACCAGCCGACCTGTTCGATGGCGCAATCTTCGATGGCGCAGCCATGGGCTCCTTCGAGGTAAAGCACCCCGGGTATATGCTCGCCCGCCTGTGGACCGGAAGCGTTTTCCACGGATTGCCCATAGGCCTCCGCCCCGGCCGGTGGCTCCACGTCCCCCGGATCGTGGCCGCATCGGGGGCGGGGCCGGACCGCGTCCGTGTGCTGGAAGGTCAGCCCGCGGAACTGGAGGAACTGCACGCGCCGCCCCTCCCCGGGCTGTCCCGCCAGGCGCAGCAACTGCGTCAGGCGCGGCGCAAACACCTCCGCCGTGCTCAGATCCTCCCCGGGCAGGGGAAGGTAGTACAGCCGGCCCGTGGGGCGGTCCAGATACCATTGCCCCGGCTCGGTCAGCGCCTCAAACACGTTCTCCACGTAGTACCTGTCCTTTTCGATTTTGAACACGCTGCGCCGGGCGCATTTCACCAGCCGCGTGGCCTCATCGAACGACACGATCGGCATGTGTTCGTCCACCCACAAATGCAGCAGTACCGCCTCCACATCGGTCAGGTTCTTCCAGGCCCGGATATGGCCAGGAGCGCACACGAACGCGTCGTTGCCATCCGTCAGTTGCGTGGCCGGCGTCAAGCGCGGCACGCTTTCAACGTGATAAAACCCCACCTTGGGCCATCGGGGCCGCGGGCGGCGCTGGCCATTGACGAACAGCGAATGGAAATACCACTGGCCCGCCGCCACCTCGGGCAGGTCCACCACCCATGCGGTAACGCCGTTGACCTGCTCCATTCGCCAGCCGGTGATGGGCTGGCCACCGTCCAGGATCGGCTTTTCGCCGGCATAAGCCGCGTAGGTCACGGGCAGGGAATCTTCGGGTCCGAACGTGAGCGGTTCCGGCAGGAAATAGCGCCCACCGCGGATGTGGACGGTGATCGGGCCGGGCACTCCCCGCGGCGTCCAGGGGGCCTGGCCCCAGGCGGGCAGCGGCCAGCCCATCGAGGAGCGCGGCGGTGTGGTGAGGGCGCGCAACCGATCCCGCGCCCCGCGCAGCGTGGCCAGCGGCCCGTCGGTTTGCCGGGCGTTCGGCGCCGGCAGCTGCCCCGACCAATTGTCATTGCCATGCGTGGAGACATAGTATTCCATCATGCGTCTTTCTTCCTTAATCTAATTCTTGGGTGATCAACCCTTCTCCCCCGACCGGAATATGGCGGGCCCCACTATCCGTTCGAAATAGATAGAAGGCGGCACGGATCGACAACACGCTACACCGCGGCCTGGGCGGCGTCAACTCCGCTCCCCAGCGCCTTTAACAACACACCCATCGCTCGACTTTTGCCGATTCCGGAGGAACCGCGAAGCGTGATTTCGTGGGCCTTTTAGAATGGGCGTGGACTTTTGCACGCTCGTATAAAAGACGGGGTGTGCCAAAACTCGCCCTGCCGCCGCGATTGCCGAAGGATTCGACCATTTACGCTACGGAAAAATGGCAAAAGTCGATATAAGAAACTGGACGCCATCGGCCGCACGCTGGCGCCCTTCCTGATTCGACGCAAAATTCGACGCAAAAAAGATCCGGCCGCCCGCGATCTGCCAGCCGGTTTGGACAAGAATTCCCTTGTCCCGATGATGCCCGACGGCGGATGGAAGATCGCGGCTGGCAGCACGCACTGTTCCGTGGCGGTGTGCCGGGCAACCAGCGGCCAGCACGGCTCGATCGCTTTCGCCGCGACGGAAAGTATCGGGCGTTTCTCTCCACCGACGCCGGGGGTGTGGGGCTGAACCTGCAACCTGCCGCCTCGGTGGTCGTGACTCTCGATTTGTCGTGGAATCCGGCGGTGCTGGAACAGCGCATCGACCGGCGTTCACCGGTTGGGCCAGTGGCGCGCGGTTCAGATCGTCAATTTCGTCGCCCAAGGCGCCATCGAGGAGGGCATGTCGTCGTATTGCATTTCACAAATCACTCTTTACCAGCGCCCTGGACTCCGGTCAACCCGAAGTATTTCTCGGTAGTTCGCGGCTCAACAAGTTCGTGGGAACGGTCGCGCTCATCGAGCAGCCAATCACTCGAACCATTCCGCACGCGGACGCGCTAACGGCGGCCTATACCCATAATTGTGCGGCGTTGGTTGTGGTCAGCGTTTCCAGCGTGGCGGAGCCGACCAGTTCCAAGGCCCGCTGAAGACCGGCCAGGCGAGTGGGCAAGTGCTCGGGACGATGGCAGTCCGAGCCGAGAAGAAAATATCGGCCATCCCGCAAGAATCGTTCGGCCAGAAGACGAATGGCGTCGGATTCCGAGCCGCCCAGCGGACCGAAATTGCCCTGGAATAATATTCCGCGTCGGGCCAATACCTCAATGAAACCGGGATCATCCTGGAGGCATTTCATCCGCTCCGGATGGGCTAAAATAACGGTCAGCCCTCGCTCCTGCAGCCAGGCCATAGCCGCATCAGCCCAAGGCGGCCAATCCGGCTCCCACAAATCCACCAGGCAGTAAGACGTGTTGCCGCCGTAGGTGGGCACTGCGGACCGGTCATTCCACTCCAGGATACGGGGTGACAGCCGCAGTTCCCCGCCGGCGCGGAATACGGCGCTGACGCCCTCCTGGGCCATCCGCCGGCGAAACCGCGCCACCGCGCGGCGCAGGAGCGCGGGTGTGAGCGTGCCAAATTCCTTCGCGCCCATATGCGGCGTAAGGAAAAAACGATCGTAGCCATGCGCCATCATCGTACGCACGCAGGTCAGGGAATCTTCGAAGGTGCGGCAACCATCATCGATGGCCGGTAAAAAATGATTGTGTACATCAATTCTAGGCATGGACGAAACCTTGGAGATCCGCAGCCAGCATTGGGCCGAGGCAGATTTCGGATTTTAGATTGCAAGTTCCCGCGGTGGCCAGGGAGCGTGGAGCATGGGGTAGCAAGCATCTGGCCTTCAGTCTCGGGCGGGAAACACGCACCAGGACCGCGGATGTCAATTGCGCCACTCGCCGGGCTTTAGGTCGGGTCTCCGCGACCGAGTCCAGAAACCTGGAACCTTCAACCTGCAACTACACCGCCGTTTCCGCACGGCTAAAGCGTTTCCGCTCGGTTTCTTTCAAGTAGCGCTTGCGCAGTCGGATCGCCCGCGGGGTAATTTCCACCAGTTCATCATCTTCAATATATTCCAACGCGATTTCCAGGGACATATCCCGCGGGGGCTTTAAGATGATATTTTTGTCGCTGGCGGTTGTGCGCATATTGGACAGCCGCTTTTGCCGGCACACATTGACCGTGATGTCGTTGTCCTTGTTGTATTCGCCGACAATCATCCCCTCGTACACTGCGTCGCCGGGCTTGACAAACATCGTGCCGCGTTCCTGGAGCGTGTCGAGCGCGTACGCGTTGGCGGCGCCGTTTTCCATGCTCACCATCACGCCATTCTGCCGTCCCGGCAAGGCGCCACGGATGAACTGGTAATCATAGAAATTATGATGCATGACGGCCTCGCCCTGGGTGGCGTTCAGCAGCCGCGTGCGCAGACCAATCAGGCCCCGCGCCGGGATCGTGAACTCCAGGTGGGTCATCGTCCCCTTGGTGTCCTGGCGGGTGAGCTCCCCCCGCCGATTGCCGACCCCTTCCATCACCGCGCCCACGAACCGTTCGGGCACATCCACGACCAACGTTTCCACCGGCTCACACTTATGGCCGTCGACCTGCTTAAAAATCACCTTCGGCTTGCCCACCTGTAGTTCGTACCCTTCCCGGCGCATGTTTTCCAGAAGCACGCCCAGGTGCAGCAGGCCGCGCCCGCTGACGCGCAGGGCGTCAGGCGAGGCGGTGTCCTCCACCTGCAGGGCCACGTTGCTCTGCAATTCACGATACAGCCTTTCGCGCAGGTGGCGGCTGGTGACGAATTTGCCTTCGCGTCCGGCGAAGGGCGAGTCGTTGACGCTGAAGATCATGCTTAAGGTCGGTTCATCGACATCAATCAGCGGCAGGGCCTGGGGGTGTTCCGGCGCGGCGATGGTATCGCCAATGTCCACATCCTCAATCCCCACCACCGCGCAGATATCGCCCGCTTCCACGTGTTCGGTTTTGGCGCGGTTCAGCCCGGCAAAAAGGAACAGGTCCGCTGTGGTGTGCGCCTCAACTTTCCCATTGCGTTTCACCAGCGCGATTTTCTCGCCTCGTCGCAGATAGCCGTTGAACACGCGGCCGATGCCGATCCGGCCGACATATTCGTTATAGTCGATATTCGTCACCTGCATCTGCAGCGGTTGATCCAGATCCGCCACGGGGCCGGGAAGTTTCTGAACGATCGTTTCCAGCAGGGGGCGCATATCGGTATGGGGCCCGCCGGCCTCCAGGCAGGCGTAACCGTCGCGTCCGGACGCGTACACCACCGGGAAGTCCAGGGCATCGTCATCGGCCTGTAATTCGACGAACAGATCGAACACTTCGTTAAGCACCTCATTGGGTCGGGCGTCGGGCCGGTCCACCTTATTGATCACCACGATGGGTTTCAGGTGGTAATGAAACGCTTTTTTCAGGACAAAGCGGGTCTGCGGCATAGGCCCTTCGAAGGCATCCACCAGCAGCAGCACCCCATCCGCCATTTTCAGCACCCGCTCCACTTCTCCACCGAAATCGGCGTGGCCGGGTGTATCAATAATGTTGATTTTGCGGGATACGCCTTTGGTGTCGGTGTAGTTCATCGCCACGTTTTTGGCGAGGATGGTGATGCCACGCTCGCGCTCGAGCGGATTATTGTCGAGAATCAGCGTATGGTCGGCTAATTGGCCGGCGCGGAACATGCCGGATTGGCGCAGCAGGGCATCGACGAGGGTGGTTTTACCGTGGTCCACATGGGCGATAATCGCGATATTACGAAGTTCGTCACGTCGTTTCATGCTGTTGGTTCTGTGTTCCATGCCCGCAGGGTGTTTCCAGCCGCCGTCCCGCTTTAAGCGGCGGGACACGCCTCTACAATATGCCTTGTTCGGCCAGCCAGCGCTCCGCATCGATGGCGGCCTTGCAGCCCATGCCGGCGGCGGTAATGGCCTGGCGATACACCGGATCGCAGCAGTCACCGCCAGCAAATACGCCCTCCACGCTGGTCCAGGAACGGAAGGGGTCTTTCAGCACGATATATTTCTTGGCGTTCAATTCCAACTGCCCTTCCAGGAAAGTGGTGTTCGGTGTGTGGCCAATCGCTGCGAACAGACCGCGGCATTCCAGCGTGGTACGCTGCCCGGTCTGCACATTCTTAATCCGCACGCCGGTGACGCCGGTGTTGTCGTTGCCAAGCACTTCCTCCACCACCGTATTCCAAACCGGTTTAATCTTGGGATTCGACAAGGCCCGCTGGGCCATGATTTTGCTGGCGCGTAGCTCGCTGCGCCGGTGGACCAGGTATACCACGCTGGCAAATTTGGCCAGATAAGTCCCTTCCTCCACCGCGGAATCGCCGCCGCCGACGACGGCCACCGGCTGGTCACGGAAGCGCGGCAGGGCGCCATCGCATACCGCGCAGGCGGACACGCCGTTGTTTTCAAACCGCCGCTCGCTTTCCAAGCCTAAGTAATTGGCTCTGGCGCCGGTGCAGATAATCACACTCTGCGTTTGCAGCAGCTTCTCTTCTTCGCCTCCCAGTTCGTTGACGTGCCAGAGTCGAAATGGACGCGCACCAAAATCCACCCGGACCACAAAAACATTGTGTACCCGGGCGCCGAAACGCTCGGCCTGCTTCTGCAGCACCGCCATCATCTTTTGGCCGTCGACACCGTCGACAAAACCGGGATAATTTTCAACCTCGGTGGTAAACATCAACTGGCCCCCGGGCATGCGTTCACGCGTCAGGCCATCTCCAGCGAGGACGAGTGGGTGCAGATTCGCGCGGCCGGCGTAGAGCGCCGCGGTCCAACCCGCCGGGCCGGAACCGATGATCACCGTTTTCTCAATGTCCGCCATAGCACTCTCTTTCGTATGGAAGTCCCCAAGACCCGTTATTATAATCGACCCGCAAAGAATGTGGAGAATGGGTGCAGATCCTTCGCTGAAAAGGGTGGGGCGGGACTTTTTGGCGAACGCCGGCCCGCAGCGCCAGCGCCATCCCCCCAAACGTCTTAGCGGCGGCATTCACGCCGCCCGGGGGTATGTCCCTGCCCCCCAATCCGGCCGCACCCGCGGAAAACGG
>JAKCCC010000454.1 GCA_021838985.1 Planctomycetota bacterium | reverse complement strand
TTGGCCGCGGGCCAAGCCGAGCTGAAGCGCCGCGGCGAGAAAGAGCCCGTCATGCTTCCGCTGGCAAATCTTGCCGCTGCGGTGGACGAACGGGTGCGAAAGTGCCTGGCGGAGGTGGCGGTGTAACTTGAAAGCCATCGCACCATTCCAAAGAGATGCTGGCATCGTGATGCCTGACCCGGTAAGGCTTGACAATGAAGTGCCCGACCCTCTGCCGGCATCTGCCGGCCAGGAGGATGGCCTTGAGCACTACCGTTTTGTGCTTCGCCACGATCTGCGGAAACGGCTGGATCTTTACTTGCGCGATCGCCTGACGGCGTATTCCCGAGCCTGGCTGCAGAAGTTAATTAAGGCGCAACAGACCCGCGTCAACGGACGCCCGGCCCGGGCCAGCACCATTCTGCGTGCCGGGGACGTGGTGGAATTGGACTGTCCGCCGTTGGCGCGACGCCAGGCGGCGCCGGAAGCCATGCCCCTGGATATTCTGTATGAGGATGATGATTTGCTGGCGCTGAATAAGCCCGCCGGCGTGATCGTGCACCCAGCCCGCGGTCGCTGGAGCGGTACGCTGATCAATGGCCTGATCTATCACGCCCGCCACACCGGCGGGACACTCGCCACGGGCAGTGATCCGTGGCGGCCGGGCATCATTCATCGCCTGGACCGCGACACCACCGGTCTGCTGTTGATCGCCAAAACCGATGAGGCCCATTGGCGGCTGGCGGGCCAGTTCGAACGCCGCAGCATCCAGAAAACCTATCTGGCTCTGGTGCATGGGACGCCCCCCCTGGAATGCGATCTCATCGACGCTCCCCTGGGCGTGCATCGCCGCGAACGGGAGAAATATGCCGTCCGCCGTGATAGCGGGCGACCGGCCCAGACAGTCTATGCCGTGCGCCGAAGATTCACCCATTTCAGCTGGCTGGAGTTACACCCCCGCACCGGACGGACCCATCAGCTGCGCGTCCATCTGAGCTCCATTGGCTGCCCCATCGCCGGCGATGTGACTTACGGCGGCCGGGTGCTGACCGCACGCGACCTCGGCGTGCCGGCGGACGAATCGAACCGGCCCCTGCTCCAGCGCCAGGCTCTCCACGCCTGGAAGTTGCAGTTCGTCCATCCTCGCACGCTGCGGCGCATGGAACTGCAAGCCCCCTTGCCGGAAGATATCCGAAACCTATTAGCCTGGTTGGAGTCCTCCTCATGAGCCGCCCTATAAAAAATGCGCCTGGCGCGCCGGCCCCCGAAAGCCTTCCGGAATGTCAGCGGATCCTGCGCTATCAATTTCAGCGTCCGGAATTGCTCGCGGCGGCGCTTACCCACGCCTCCGCCGTAACCGATCGGAGTCAATCCAATGAACGGCTGGAATTTCTAGGTGACGCGGTGCTGGGGCTGATCATATGCCGCCATGTGTACGAGTTGTTTCCCGCGGACCCGGAAGGCCGCCTGACTACGCTGAAGTCGGCGGTCGTCAGCCGCAAAACCTGCGCCCAGGTCAGCCAGACCCTGGGCTTGCCGGGCTACATGCGGGTGGGCGCCGGGGTAGCCCGGGCGGGCCGCCTGCCGATCAGCTTGGTTGCCGGTGTTTTAGAGGCCGTGATCGGCGCGATTTATCT
The DNA here is from genome assembly GCA_021838985.1 of Planctomycetota bacterium. Classification (GTDB taxonomy): domain Bacteria; phylum Planctomycetota; class Phycisphaerae; order WQYP01; family WQYP01; genus JAKCCC01. The sequence goes on along the minus strand of JAKCCC010000454.1, from coordinate 1,429 downwards.
GGATGGCGGGTTGGAGGCAGCACGCCCGCTGGTGTTGCGGCACATGCAGGCCTGGATTGACCGTTATGCCGCCAGCGCCCATCAAGACAATTATAAATCCATGTTGCAGCAATACGCCCAACGGACGCTGGGCCGCACGCCGGAGTATCGGATCGTTCGGGAGAGCGGGCCGGATCATCATAAATCCTTCCATATCCAGGTCTGCGTTGGAGCACGTGAATTTGAGTCGGCGACGGGTCCGACGAAACAGCAGGCCGAACAGCAGGCGGCGCTGCGGGCGCTGGCCGCGCTGGGCGTGCTTGACCCAGCGGCATCCGGATCGGAGGAAACCCCGGGCGGCGAATAGTCCCAGCGCGGCGGAGCCGCAACCAAGTACATAGCCCCCGCGTCGAAGAGTCGCCGGCGCGACCTCTGCCGAGGGTAGCGCTCCGCCGAATCTCGGAATCCTTGTGAGGAAAAATCTTCGCGTCGTGCGAAGAAATACGCAGACTGTGCTACCGTGACATGGGGCAGCTCGAATGCTTGACCATAGCCCGGTCCGCTCGTCGCGGACACCCCGCCAGCCGCAACCAGAGCGGCCGAACGCGGAGACAAAGAGAAATTCGTCTCTTCGTGCCGTGGACCGCTACCCCCGGCAAGCCGGGGGCTATATATTTGGCTGCGGTTATGCCACACGGGGTAATCTGTGTTCTTGCTGGTCGGAGCGGTTTACCCACCCACGGCTTCGCCGTGTTTACCCGGTGCGGATCACACGATGAAATGTCGGTCCAGGTCTGGATTGGTGGACCACGGGATTGGTGAAATGGGCGAACCGCGAATAGCGATGGATGTGATGGCCGCGGTCGGTGGCCCCGGCGCGCTGGCGGTGTTTGATTCCGGCCTCGGCGGACTGACCGTCGTGCGGGCCTTGCAACGCCGCCTGCCGACGGAAAACCTGGTTTATTTCGGCGACACAGCGCGGGTGCCCTATGGCGCCAAATCACCGCGCACGGTCTTGCAATTCGCCCGACAATGCCTGCGGTTTCTGATGCGCGCGCGGCCGAAACTTCTGGTTGTCGCCTGCAATACGGTCAGCGCCACCGCGCTGGAAAGGCTCCGTGGCGAATTCAGCGTGCCGCTGATCGGAGTACTGGAACCGGGGGCCGCAGCCGCTGTGCGGGCGGTGCGCCGTCGCCAGTCCGAAGGCCCGTGCCCGGTCGGCCTGATTGCCACCGAAGCCACCATCGCCAGCGGCGCCTATCCGGCGGCGGTGCGCCGATTGGACCCGGCCATTCATCTGGTCGGTCAGGCTTGTCCCCTACTGGTCCCGTTAATTGAGGAGGGCCGGCCCGCGGATCACCCTATTGTGCGGGCGGTGCTGGCGGATTATCTCACCCCGCTGCGACCACTGCAGCTGCCGGTTTTGATTCTCGGCTGCACGCACTATCCT
>JAKCCC010000453.1 GCA_021838985.1 Planctomycetota bacterium | reverse complement strand
CGATCTCTGGGGATTCCCTTGGAGGAACAGAAACTGCTCTCAGGTGTGGCCGTCGATGCGGTATTCGACAGCGTTTCAGTGGCCACCACGTTCAAGGAAAAACTCGCGGAAATGGGGGTTATTTTCTGTTCGTTTTCCGAAGCGGTACAGAAACACCCCGAGCTGGTGCGCCGCTATTTGGGCTCCGTGGTTCCCTATTCGGATAATTTCTTCGCCACACTGAACTCCGCAGTGTTCAGCGACGGATCCTTCTGCTTTGTGCCGAAAGGCGTGCGCTGCCCCATGGAGCTGTCCACGTACTTTCGCATCAACGCCCGCGATACGGGGCAATTCGAACGGACGTTGATCGTCGCCGAGGAAGGGGCCTACGTCAGTTATCTGGAAGGCTGCACGGCGCCCCAGCGCGATGAAAATCAGCTGCATGCCGCCGTGGTGGAACTGGTGGCCCTGGCCGGCGCGCAAATCAAATATTCGACCGTGCAGAACTGGTATCCGGGAGACCAGAACGGGGTCGGCGGGATCTACAATTTTGTGACCAAGCGCGGCAAATGTCTGGGGGTACGCGCGCGCATCAGTTGGACGCAGGTGGAGACGGGATCGGCCATCACCTGGAAATATCCGAGTGTACTTTTGCAGGGCGATGACTCCGTCGGTGAGTTTTACTCCGTGGCCCTGACCAATCACCATCAGCAGGCGGACACGGGGACCAAGATGATCCACATCGGCCGGAATACGCGAAGCACCATTGTGTCCAAGGGGATTTCCGCCGGCCACGGCCAGAACACTTATCGCGGGTTGGTGAAAATGTTGAAGGGGGCGACCAACGCCCGCAATTACACGCAGTGCGATTCGCTGTTGCTGGGTTCCGAATGTGGCGCCCACACGTTTCCCTACATTGAAATTCACAATACCTCTTCCCGCGCTGAGCACGAAGCCTCTACCTCCAAGATCGGTGAGGACCAGCTCTTTTACTGCAAACAGCGAGGGATAACGGTGGAGAACGCGGTCAATATGATCATCAACGGGTTCTGCAAGGAAGTATTCAAAGAGTTGCCCATGGAATTCGCGGTAGAAGCGCAGAAACTGCTGGGCGTGAGTCTGGAAGGATCCGTGGGGTAAGACCGCGAGATGAACGCCGCAAGGGCGAGCGCGGAAGGCGGAAGGACGCAGGAAGAGGCCATGCCATTGCTTGAAATAAAAGATTTGCACGCCGCGGTCGGAATCAAGGAAATCCTCAAAGGCATCAATTTGTCCCTGCGGGCCGGCGAAGTCCACGCCATTATGGGGCCCAACGGATCCGGCAAAAGCACGCTGGCCCAGGTGCTGGCCGGGCGGGAAACCTATACCGTTACCCGCGGCGAAGTGCGGTTCAACGGCAAGGAACTGTTGACGCTGGCGCCCGAGGAACGGGCCGCGGAGGGCCTGTTCATGGCGTTTCAATATCCGGTGGAAATCCCCGGCGTGAGCACCAGCTATTTTCTGAAGGCGGCGGTCAACGCGGTCCGCCAATATCGGGGCGAGCCGGAATTGGACGCGATCGATTTTCTCAAGTTGGTGCGGGAAAAACTCGGTCTCCTGGAGATGGACCCGAATTTTTTGAGCCGGCCGGTCAACGAAGGATTTTCCGGCGGCGAGAAAAAACGCAATGAGATCCTGCAGATGGCCGTGTTAAATCCCCGTCTGGGAATACTCGATGAAACCGATTCGGGTTTGGACATTGACGCCCTTAAGATCGTCGCGCATGGCGTGAATTCCCTGCGCAGTCCGGAGCGGTGCATTTTGGTGGTGACGCACTATCAGCGTTTGCTCAATTACATCGTGCCGGATTTTGTACATGTGCTGCGCGAGGGCCGCATCGTCAAATCCGGGGATAAAAGCCTGGCCCTGGAGCTGGAAGCCCGCGGATATGGCTGGTTGGACGGGCCGGCGGAGCGAACCGAGGTCTTAAGCTATGGGTTTTAGGGTATAGGCTCGAAGCTTCAAGGTTTCAGGTGTTCGGGGCGGGCGTGAGCGCAACAGATGGAAACGGTACGCCGTAAACTAAAAAACTAGAGAGCAGAAACGGGAACCCGGAAGCTATTAACTAACAGAGACGCCATGATCGAACCTACCACGATGATCAGTGCCAAGGGCGAACTCGCGGATCGGCTCGCGGCCGGGCCATCGTCCACTCCCGCGTGGCTGGCGGAATTGCGCCGGGAAGCGCTGGATCAGTTCCGCGCCATCGGTTGGCCCAATCTGCGACAGGAAGAATGGCGCTGGACCAATGTGGCGCCGCTGACCAAAGTGGCGTACCGAATCCCGGCACCGACGGATCTAGGCCTGCCGTGGGAGGAGTGGCGTGAACAGATCGCTCCCTACAGCCTGCGCCTGCGGGGATGGCGGGAACTGGTCTTCGTCAACGGCGCCCTGATACCGCAACTTAGTGACTGGGCGGACCCGGACCTGCGGGTGGGCGCGCTGTCCGCCGCGGTGGGCAGCCAAAGCGCGTTGATTCGACGGCACCTGGCCCGGGGGGTGGCGGTGGCCCAGGACGGGTTTACCGCCCTTAATACCGCCGGATTCCAGGATGGCGCTTTTATCCATGTGCCGGCTGGTCTGCAACCGGATCGGCCGCTGCACTTGCTGTTCTTTACGCCGGATAACCCGGGGCCGGTGTTGGTGCAGCCGCGGAATTTAGTCGTGGTCGATGCCGGCGCCAAGGTGGTCCTAGCGCACAGTTACGCGGGGGCAAGCCGCCAGCCTGCGCTCACCAACGCCGTGCTGGAAATAGTGCTCGGCGCGGCGGCACAGGTGGAACTGATCCAGCTACAACGGGAAGCTGCCGCGGCCTTTCATGTGAGCAATACCGCGGTGCACCTGGAGCGCCAAACTGCGTTTCAGTCGCTGACGGTGAATCTTGGCGGCGCACTGGTGCGGCATAACTTGCAGGTACGGCTCAAGCAGCCGGGGGCGCAAGCGACGCTGTTGGGACTAAGCGTACAGACTGGCTGCCAACACGTGGATAACCACACGCTGCTCGATCATGCCAGCGAACAGTGCCGCAGCAGC
>JAKCCC010000452.1 GCA_021838985.1 Planctomycetota bacterium | reverse complement strand
ACTGCGTCCTCTGGCCGCAGGTGGTGGTGCGCGACGGTTGCACCCTCGGTCAGCGCGTGATCCTGCACCCCGGTTGCATCATCGGCGCCGATGGCTTCGGTTATCGTTTCGCGGCGGGCCGCCATATCAAGATTCCGCAGATTGGCGGCGTGATCATCGAGGATGATTGTGAACTCGGCGCTAACACCACGGTGGACCGTGGAAAGTTTTCCCACACCGTTATCGGCCGCGGCAGCAAGCTGGATAATTTGGTACAGGTGGGCCATAATGCCCGTATCGGCCGACACAGTATTCTGGTGGCGCACGCGGCGGTCGGTGGATCGGTGCGCGCCGGGGATTATCTGATGATGGGTGGCGGATCGGTCGTCGGTGATCATCTGGAACTGGGCGAGGCGGTGCGCGTGGCAGCCTTTTCCGCGGTGGCCCGCGATACCCCGGCCGGGCAAGCCGTCGCCGGCGCGCCCGCCCGCCCGGCACGGGAATTTTTCGCCCAACTGCGTGCCTATTACCGCCTGCCCCAACTGGCGGAAACGGTGCGCCGTCTCGAAGAACGGATAGCCGAGCTTGAATCCTCCCCAAAAAACGATAGCCCGTGAGGTTTCGCTCCGCGGTCGTGGCCTGTTTACCGGCGAAGATTCCACCGTGATTTTTAAGCCGGCCCCGCCGGGTCACGGAACGGTCTTTGTCCGTGGCGACCTGCAGCGGCCGGTGCGCATTCCCGCCCTGGTGCAGCACATCACGCGGCGTGCCCGCCGTAGCACGCTCCGCAACGGTCCGGATGCTATTGAAACCATTGAACATTGCCTGGCGGCCCTCCACGGCTTGGGCATCGATAATGTGCAGATTGACATCGTAGGCGGCGAATTACCCGGTTTGGACGGCTCGGGCCTGCCGTTCGTAGAGGCGCTCCAAAAAGCCGGGATCGTGGAACAGACCGTCGAAAAGCAAATCTTGCGCATCAGCGAGCCGGTGGAGGTTACCGATGGCGCCTCGACGCTCGTGGCCTCTCCGCCGGCGGGCGATGAGTTTCAGATTATTTACGATCTGGATTATGGCCCCGATACCCCTATCGGCCATCAACTGTTTTCCTATACCCTGGGCGCCGACTTTCCCACAGCCATCGCGCCGGCCCGCACCTTCGTGCTGCGCCAGGAGGCCGAACAACTTCGCCAGCGCGGCCTGGGTCTGCACCTGCAACCGGGCGATGTCTTGGTGCTGGACCGGGACGGCCCTCTGGACACCACCTACCGCTTCCCCGACGAATGCGTCCGCCATAAGGTGCTCGATTTAATCGGCGATCTGCATCTGCTCGGCTGCGGCATCCGCGGTAAAATCCTCGCCTGCAAATCCGGCCATAGCCTCAACCACGCCTTGGTCCGCCGGCTGGTTTCCATGCTGCACGCCCAGCGCCATCAAGCCCTGAGCCTGCTGGCCCCGGTCATGGATATCCGCCAGATCAACCGTATTTTGCCGCACCGCTATCCGATGCTGCTGGTGGATCGCGTGTTGGAAATGGATGCGGACCGCCGGGCCGTGGGGCTTAAGAATGTCACCTTTAATGAGCAGTTTTTTCAGGGCCATTTTCCCGGCGCCCCGGTCATGCCCGGTGTGCTGATTATCGAGGGGATGGCGCAGTTGTCCGGCCTGCTGTTGTCGCGCAAACTCGAACATTCCGGCAAAACGCCCCTGCTGTTGTCGATGGACAAGGTCAAACTGCGCCGGCCGGTTATCCCCGGCGACCAGTTGCTGTTGGAGGCGGAAACCATCCGCGTCAAGGCCCGCACCGGCCACGTACGCTGCCGGGCCATGGTCGGCGATCAACTCGCCGCGGAAGCGATTATCAAATTCATGTTGGTCGATGACCAGGAGTAGCGCAAGTCGATGCCGCAGATTCATCCCCTGGCCCTGGTGGAGACGGGCGCCCAACTGGCCGCGGATGTGGTGGTTGGCCCGTTCGCTTATATCGGTTCGAGCGTCACGCTTGGGCCCGGTTGCGTCGTGCACCATCATGCCACGGTGGAAGGGAACACCGTGGCCGGCGCCGGCAACTATTTTTTCCCCTATTGCACCGTCGGCGCCACTCCGCAGGATTTAAAATACCGCGGTGGGCGTTGCCGCTTGATCCTGGGTGATCGCAACTGTATCCGTGAAAATGTCACGCTGCACATCGGCACCGAGGATGGTGGCGGCTTAACCCGCATCGGCCACGACAATCTGCTGATGGTCAACGTCCATGTCGCCCATGATTGCCAAATCGGGGATCGCTGCATCATCGCCAACAATGTCATGCTGGCTGGACACATCGAGGTGCAGGATGGCGCCGTCATTTCCGGCGCGGCGGCGGTGCACCATTTTGTCACGGTCGGCCAGTACTCGTTCATCGGCGGTGTTTCTGGCGTGGTACATGATGTGCCGCCCTTCCTGGTGGTCAATGGCCATCCCGCCGGCGTGCGCGGGGTCAACCGCGTGGGCCTGCGCCGCAAGGGTTATAACGAACAGCAACTGGAGCCTTTGAAAACCGCCTATCGGATGTTATTCAAGGAAAGCGCGCCGCTAAGCACCCAAATGCGCCGCGTGGCCGCGCTTTTCCCGGATCATCCGGACATCGCCACCCTGCTGGCTTTTATTCAGCGCTCCGCGCAAGGCAAGTTCGGCCGCTACCGCGAGTCCTTGCGCGGCCAGACCTCCGGCGAGCCTGACGACGCCGCCGACGAGTTGTAGGTTTCCAGACCAACCCGGAATTCGCGGTTGGGGGTTGCGACGCCGTCCGGCCGTTCGTATGATGAAACGCGCCAGGCGAGGGTAACGCGGGATGGCCGACGCCCAATCCACCGTAAAATATTTTGTCCTCGACACCAGCGTGCTTCTACACAACCCCGGCGCCCTGTTCAGCTTCGCCGATAACGAAGTGGTAATCCCCTTTGACGTGCTCGAGGAACTCGACAAGTTCAAGAAAGATTCCAACGACGTAGGCCGCAACGCCCGCATGGTGATCCGTCACCTGGACCAGCTGCGGGAGCGCGGTCACCTGGCTACCGGCGTGCGCTGGAACGGCCAT
>JAKCCC010000451.1 GCA_021838985.1 Planctomycetota bacterium | reverse complement strand
CCATTTCCCCAGCCCTTGGCTGAGGCCGGAGGCTGCGAAAATTGGCCAGCGCATGGCTAATTTTTTTCGGCGGTACAAGGCCGCTGGTGGGCGGTTGGATTTTCTGGTGATGGATTATGAGGCGGGTATAAATCTGGATTGGTATTACGTGACACGCAACGGTACAGTGCTGGACCATCTCCGCGCGATCAATGCGGATCCCCGCAGCGCGGCGCTGAAAAAGCAGCTCGGTTTTTCCGATCTATTTTCCTTACTCCACTCGGGGAAAGCCCGGCGTCTCTGGAATGCCTTGATGGGCCAGTACGTGGCGGAGGCTCTGCATCAGGCCTATTTTGAACCAGCCAAGCTGGAATTCCCCACCTTGCGCGGTAGCAACTACGGCGACTACATCATGCCGGGAAACAGCCAGGCGCGGGTGGCCGTCCCCAACGCTGACGGCCATTACCGCCCATCGTGGGCGGCGGCCGGGAACGTTCAGAGCCCCTCCGTTTATGGCGAAATCGGCTCATTGAAGCTGCAAAAGATTGGCGGCCACGCTTATGGCTGCAGCCCCTTCGCCATACTGCGTTGGAAGATGATGCGCCAGGCCATCCGTCGCTCCCGCGGCCTGCCGCTGGTTCCCTGGGTATCCTACCAGAGCTACTATTCCGCCTATGACCACCAGGTCACTTTCGGATCCAACCACTATTATGAAGAGCTGATTTATCAATTGGCGCTTCGCGGCGCCGACCGGTTTTTATATTGGAACCCCGGCCCATGGGATAAGCAGAAGGGGGCGACGCCTTATGACAACCAGGTCCTCAACCATTGCCTGGCCGTGCTGAACAAAAAGTTCGGGGCCAAGCCCGGAAAGGTGATCCCTACGGGTCAAATAGGTTGGAGGAGCGATATTCTGGTTGCCGCGCGTAAAACCTCGACGGGCCAAATACTTTACCGTGTCACCGTGTCGCCGGGCGTTAAAGCTATCGACGTGCTTCCGGGGAACCACCACCTCAACCTGCGGGGGAAAACTGGGATCTGGGTAACATCGAAACCGAGCGAACGCCTTGCGTTCCGTTCCGCGGCGGGGCCATAAATCCCGCCCACCCCTGCGTGGGATTGAGCGAGCTTCGGTTCGGTAAGGTCCCGCCCTTTAGGTGGTTTCGTAAACGTCCACCGACATAAACAGGAGGATTCGTATCTTCCCCGCACAGAACATCCACACGTTCCCCTCCATCGCCCAGACGCGTAGCGCCCAGGTCGTCCTCGCGCTGATCGCCCTCCTCGCCGGCGCTTTGGCCGGGGCGCTTCCTGCCCACGCGGGAAAGCCGCGGCTTTCGATGACGGTCCCAGGCTTGCATCTGCCGACCTTCCCCGTCTTCGACGCCTTGGGAATTCCCGCCGCCGATAAATCACGCTGGTTCGGCCAGTGTCACGCGGTCGTCCCCATCCGGATGATCTACCAGGCATCCCTCTGGCCCCGGAGTGAACGTAATAAAAAAGGCTACGCCCGGCCCAATCTCGCCTACCTCCGCTGCTTCGCGCAAAAGCTCGATTGCTCCATGCTGCTCTGCCTTGATATTGAGTGCTGGTCTGTCAACGGCTCGGAGCGGGAGGCTCGGGCCAGTGTCACCAAATTCGAGGAAGTCGCGGATATCTTCCACCGGGCGCATCCCGGCCTCAAACTTGGTTTCTATGGCGTTCCGCCTATCCGGGATTACTGGAACGCCATTAAACCCGGCTCCGCGGGGTACAAGACATGGCTCGCCCATAACCGGCGCCTCGCCAACCTCGCCAGGCACGTGGACGTCATTTTCCCTTCCCTCTACACCTTTTACGATGATGTGCCGGGTTGGCAACAATACGCTCACGCCAACATCCAGCAGGCCAGGCTGTATGGCAAGCCCGTTTACCCGTTCATTTGGCCCCAATTCCACAATAGTAACAAAACGCTTGCCTATCATTGGCTGCCCGGGGCCTTCTGGCATGCGGAGCTTGACACGGTTTATCAGCACGCCGACGGAGTCGTGATCTGGGGCTGGTCTGGCTTCTTTCCGAAGGGCTGGCGCAAGAAAAACCCAGCGTGGGTCGGGGCCACCCGCAATTTCCTTACACGGCTCATCCCAAGGCGGGGCGAGGGGCCGTAAGGAAATGCTCTTTACATTCCGGGAAACCATCGGGGGTCGGCCGGGCGCGGAACGCTAATCCCGACGCGCCGGGATTGTGGCGGTGATTGCGGCCGCAAAATGTCAAGGTCGTTGATTGCCAATTAGACTGCTTGCCGTTCGGCCGGCCGCCCATCGCTGAAGAAAACGGTCGCGTCAAGCACGATGATTCAAAAGGCTTCTTATGCTCAGCCGCGGGTTTTCATTTGGTTCTGCCCGGACGCACAGTGCCGTGCCGCCCCCGGCGCGGAAACTTCCTCTTATCCGAGAGTTGCCCGATCCGTTCCTGCAACCCGACGGCTCGCGAATTACAACCACCGAGCAGTGGAATCACCAGCGGGCCCGACTGCAAGCGCTGATTCTGGGATATCAATACGGCCAAATTCCCGCGGAACGCGGCCCGGTAACGGCGGTGGAATCGTCATCGGCGGCTCATCCGCAACTGCCCGCCACGATTTCTCAAGTCCGGCTGACCTGTGGACCCGCCGGTCAATTCTCTTTCAACCTGCTGGTGGTGGCCCCGAAGCCGGCGGCCCGGCGGTTTCCCGCCGTTGTCAGCTATAGCTATGGCCATGATACGTCGATATGGGCGAGCGTTGTGGACCGCGGCTACTTGCTGGTCGAATTTGATCGTAATGAAGTCGCCGAAGATCGCCCGGGAGGGAAAAATGCCCTGCGCTCCTATTACCCGCAAGGAGACGGCGGGCGGCTGGCCGCCTGGGCCTGGGGATTCCAGATTGCCGTGGATTATTTGCTAACGCGTCCCGATGTGGATTCCCAGCACATCGCGATCACCGGCCACTCCCGTTGCGGCAAGGCGGCCTTGTTGGCCGGCGCCATTGATCCGCGAATCAGCCTGACCTGCCCCAACGGGTCTGGTTGCGGCGGCGCGGGTTGCTATCGGTTCACGCCGCCGGGTACTG
>JAKCCC010000450.1 GCA_021838985.1 Planctomycetota bacterium | reverse complement strand
CGCTGGGAAATCCTCGGCTCGCCTTGCCTGGGTCTCGCACCCGGCCGGACTTGGCGGTAAAATAAAAATGGGCTAGAGTGATGCTCGCGGGTTAGCAGGAGGCTTTCACCGGCGCGACCGAGCCACGTGTGGCCGCGGGAAGACCCGCTTGGCGGGCGGCCCTGCCGGTGTGGACTCGCCTCCGGCGGGCCGCCCGTGGGGCGAACAGGATCAGGAGCCTACAGGCGTGCGTTTCACCATGACCGCAACCAAAGCATCGACGGTTCCGGAAGGGCCGAACAAGGGGCAGGCCTATTTTAACCGCGCCCGCACCGTGGCCGAAACCGGCAACTACGATTACGCCATCGACATGTATATTGAGGGTTTGCTTCGCGAACCATCAAACCTCAAGGAACACGAAGCGCTGCGCGACGTGGCGCTGCGACGCAAGATCAAGGGGGGACGGCCCGCCGGCCGGATCCTGGGGGGCAAGCCTTATTTCCACGGAAAATCATCCAAGGAACAGATGCTTAACGCGGAACGGTTGCTGGCGAAAGATCCCGGCAACATCGCTCTGATGATGACCGTGCTTCGCCACGCCGTCGCGGGCGGCTTTCGGGACGTGGCCTTGTGGCTGGCGCCGATGGCGGTGCTGGCGAATCGAAATCTCAAATCACCGAATCCGAAAACCTTTCTCGACTTGGCCGATATTTTTGAGGCCCTGGAGGATTACGCCCAGGCCGGCCAAGTCATGCTGCTGGCGCAGGAGTTACTGCCCAAGGACGGGACTATCCCGGAGCGCATCCAGTCGCTGGCCGCCCGCGAAACGCTCCAGAAGGGACAGTACGAATCCTCCACCACCGACTTCAAAGAATCGCTGCGCGATAAAGCCCTGACCCGCACCCTGCTGGAAAAGGAAAGCCTGGCCCAGACCGAAGCGTACAAACAGCAGGCCGTGCGGGAGGCGCAAATCCAGTACGAGGCCAATCCAACGGATCAGCCGACCATTGCCAAATATGTCAAGACCCTGCTGGACCTGGAAACCGAAGAAACCGAAAACCGGGCCATTGAGGTGCTCCAGGACGCCTGGCAGCGCACGCAAACTTATCGCTATAAGGTATACATTGGCGATGTGCGAATGAAGCAATATCGCCGGCAAATTCGCATCTTGCGCGAGGCGGTCAAGGCGCACGCCGGTGACACGGCCCTGTCCCAGGAGCTGCACAAGCTGGAAGCCGAATGCGACCAGTTTGAATTGCAGGAATACAAGGAGCGGATGCGCAACTTCCCTTCGGATGCGGCGATCTGCTATGAATATGGGCGACGCCTGTATGACGCCAAACGGTACGATGAAGCGATCGCGGTCCTCCAGCAGGCCCAGAACAGCCCACGCTACCGCAGCGACGCGCTCTATATGCTCGGCCGTGCTTTTCTGGAACAAGCGATGCATCAGGAAGCCGTCGACACGCTGCAGCGCGCCATTGAAGGCTATGAGTTGGCGTCCACCGGCGACGCCAAGAGCAAAGAAATGCATTATTGGCTCGGACGGGCGCTCGAGGCGACCCGACAAAACGCTGCTGCGGAAAAGACCTACAGCCAGATCGCTCAATGGGACATCAAGTTCCGGGACGCCCGGGAGCGCCTGGCGGATCTGCGCCGGTCGAAAGCGAATCATGCCTGACACCTTCCAGGTTGACCTGACCAAGGAATTCACCTTTGAGGCGGCGCATCGTCTGCCCCAGGCCCCGCCGGGGCACCAATGCGCGCGGTTGCACGGCCATTCCTTTCGCGTGCGGGTGACGGTGCGCGGTCCCGTGCCGCCGGACACCGGCTGGCTGATGGATTTCGCCGATATCCAACGGGCCTTTGCTCCGCTGCGCGAACAACTCGACCACCAGTATCTCAACGAAATACCGGGCCTGGAAAATCCCAGCAGTGAAAATATTGCCCGGTGGATCTGGCAACGCCTGGAAGGTCGCTTGCCCGGCCTGCGGCGGATCACCATCCACGAAACCTGCACCACCCGCTGCAGCTACGAGGGCCACAGACCGGGGCGCAAGGATACAGGATCAAGGCGCAAACCGGCCCCCCAGCACCGTGCTTCAGCACGGTGAACCGATGGAGACGTGATCCCGGGCCTCCAGTCGCGTGCGCCCGTGATGACCAGCATCGCCCCGGCACGCCGCGACCGTGAACGGGTGCGGAGGACGGTAGGAATGAAAAACGAAGGGCTGACGACGCCTCTGCTCAATTCCTTAATCGCACGCCACGAACGGGCCCTCATCGGTAACTACGGCAAATTGCCGGCGGTGTTTGTCCGCGGCCGGGGCACAACGTTATGGGATGCGACCGGGAAGGAATACCTCGATTTTTTCGCCGGCTTCGGCGGTACGATCTTGGGCCATTGTCACCCCGGTCTGATCGATGCGGCGGTGCGCCAAGCCAACACTTTATGGCAGGTGGGCAACCAGTTTTACACGACCCCGCAAGTCCGCCTGGCGGAACAGGTGCGGGAAAAGGCGTTTGACGGGCGAATGTTTTTTTGCCACAGCGGCGCCGAGGCTATGGAAGCAGCGCTCAAGTTGGCCCGCCTGGCGGGCGGGCCGGGGCGCACCAAAACCATTTCAATGCGCCAGAGTTTTCATGGCCGCACGTTTGGGGCCCTCTCCGCCACCTGCGGCCCGGCCCAGGAAGGTTTCGCTCCGTTGCTGGCGGGGTTTGTATACGTGCCATTCAATGATCCCGCGGCTCTCGAGGCGCAAATGGATTCGACCACCTCCGCCGTGATTGTCGAGCCGGTGCAGGGCGAAGGCGGTGTGAACATGCCGGACCAAGATTATCTGCCCCGCGTGCGGCGCCTTTGTGACCAACATGGCGCGACGCTTATTCTCGATGAGGTTTGGACCGGTGTGGGCCGCACGGGAAAGTATTTCGGCCATCAGCATTATGGCATGGTCCCCGACATTATGACATTGGGCAAGGCCCTCGGCGGAGGCCTGCCCGTCGGCGGCATTCTGGCCAGCCCCCGCCTGGCGGCATTCTTCAAACCGGGCACGCATGGCTGCACGCTGGGAGGCAACCCCATCTGCG
>JAKCCC010000449.1 GCA_021838985.1 Planctomycetota bacterium | reverse complement strand
GACTGACCTGACCCCAGCCCAGCTCAACGCGCAGGGTGTCCACGCCGGCTACAAGAACCGGGCCCTGGTAAAGTGGGCGTTCCGAACCAGCAAATCGAAGATCCGCTACGGCGGAACTATGCAACTGGAGATGCGTCCGGTGCAGGTGCGTCTGGCCAGCCGCACGCGGGGCCATGCCCGGGTGATCATGCTGTCCTACAAGGTCGTACAGGTCGCCGAAGGAGGCGACTCGACAAGGCGAGAATTGGCCCGACGCTGGCGTGACCTCGACGCCACGGTGCAGGAAGGCCATGACGAACTCAAAACGCTGTGCGCTACGGAATTACAGATCCAAGGCAAGACGCTGTGCAATGGCATCCCCCAACCGCGGGCATCGGTGCAGAAGTTGTCGCCAGTGCCGACTCGTCATGCCTGAAGCGCTTCCGCACCGTGGCGTCCAAGCAGCCACTAGAAAGAAGCTGCCGGAAAGGCGCAAACACCGTTGATTTTAATCGCATTATCGCAGTGCAAAACAGTGGATTTTGCTGGAACGTCTGCTGAAAAATACTACGCCGCGCCCCCTTCTCCCAGCTCGGCGGTCGCCACCGGCGAGTCATCAGCAGCGACGAGGGCGACCTTGCTCCTGCTCGGCAGACTCTCGATAGGAAACATGAGCCGGAATCGAAAACGAACATCTTAATCATCCACGGGTGTTCGCCGCGGACATGGACGGCGCCCCAGCGACTATGGACCGAGCAGTTCCTCCACCAGATCTTTCATGGTCACCAGTCCGATGACTTTACCGTCGCGGCTGACCACCAGAGCGATGGTGCGCTTGGCGGCCTGCATCAACTGGATCGCGGAGCGCACCGATTGTTCGTCCAGCAGGGTCATGGCCGGCTCCAGCCGCCGACGCAAGTTCCAATCGCCCGGTTCGGCCAGTACTTGCACCGCCTGGACCATCCCTAGAACCTCCTGCGCACTGTGACCAAGCACGGGCAGACGCGCGATCGGGTAGCGCCGCACCAGGGCCTCAAAGCCGGCCCGGCCGATATTGGCCGGTACGCCAATCACCCGGTTCCACGGTGTCATCACCTGGCCGACTTTTATCTGGGCCAGCCGCAAGCCGCGGCGGATCAAGTCGTGCTGGGTATCGCTAAGCAGCCCACGGGAGGCGGATTCTTCGGCCAGCGCCATCAGGCGCGGCAGGGCGCCGACTTGAGCTTCGGGGCCGCGGCGAAACAAGCGCCGGGTCATGGCGTCCAGGGCCAGCACCAACGGCAGCAATGGCACGAGGGTTATGGCCGCCAGCGCCCAGCGCAGGGCGGGCGCCAGGCGGTAGGTCCAGCGATCCGCATGAGTCAGAAAAAGATCCTTCGGCAGAATTTCGCCGAAGAGCAAAAGCAACGGCAACACCAGCGCCGCCGAGAGCAGCGTTTCCGCGAACCCCGAGACCTGGTGCTGATGCAGCAAGGTGGCGACGGCGGCGGAGACGGCGAAATTGCACAAGTTCTGCCAGATCAGCAGGCCCGCCAGCACACCCGCCGGGCGCCGCAACCACCGGGCCAGGAACAACGCCACCGGCTCCTTTTTCCAGCAGCGCATTTCCAGACGGGGGCGCGACAGGGTATACAGGCCTGTTTCCAGACCGCTGAAAAGAATCGAACCAAGCAGACCGACCACCGCCAGAAACAGCCAAGGCAACCACCGGGGTGGCGGCGGGATCAGCCAGGTTGACGGTATGGGCAGGTTCATGGCGGATCATCTCCGCAGGTCGGCGTTTCCCAGGTGGCGCGACCGGACGGCGGGAGCGGTTCTTCCAGCGCCGCGTCGAACCCGGCCCCCCCTGGATCCGCAAGGCGGATGCGCACACGCTCCACCCGGGGGCCGCGCATGGCTTCCACCGTCAATTGCAGATGGCCTATCCGCACGCCATCTCCGGGTTTAGGAATTCGCCCCAGCTTCGCGTAAACCAAACCGCCCACCGTTACCGCCGTCGTGGCGCCAAGGTGCTGGCGCAGCAGTTCGGCGCAATCCAGCAACGAGACATCGCCCGCGGCCAGCCATTCGTCCGGCCCCACCGGCTCCAGCAGAGGCGTGGGCCGATCGCCCGGCTCCTGAATTTCGCCGATAAGTTGTTCCACCACGTCGTGCAGGGCCACCAGGCCCGCCACACCGCCGTATTCATCCACCACGATCGCCGTCGCGGTCCGCGTCGTTTGGAACAGGTCCAGCAGACGGTCCACGGTCTGCAGTTCCGGCACAAACACGGCCGGCTCCAGCAACTCGCGCCACGGCGGAGGCGTCGCCGGGGAGGAAAGAAAAAATTTCCGGGCGTCAATCATCCCCTGGAGGTTGTCGATATGCCGCTCGTAAACTGGAATTTTTCCCAACCCGGTGCTCTGGAACAGGGCTTTCAGCTCCCCGGCCGGGCGCTGCAGATCGAAGCCAATCATTTTCACCCGGGGCGTCATCACCTGCCGCACGCGCAGTTGCCGCAGGCGGAGCACCTGGCCGATCAACTGACTTTCTCCAGGATCGATCGCGCCCTGCTGGCGGGACATCTCCAGAAATTCCCGGAGCTCTTCCGCCCCGAGACCACTGGCCCCGGGGCGGATAAACAGCCGCGCCGCCGGTTGGATCACCAGTCGCCGCACGCCCCGGGCGAGGGGATTAAGCACCCGCACCAGCAGGGTCAGCGGCGCGGCCAGCGGGCCAGCCAGGTCGCGGTTAAAGGATCGCCCCAGCATCTTCGGGAATATTTCTGCGACATAGGCCACCGCTACGACCGGAATTACCGCCAGCACCGCGGCCAGGTCGCCGATCTGCTCCGCCGCCCGCTGCAGCAGCAGCGTGCTCAAGACAAAGATCAAAACCGTACAGAACATGTTCACAAACAGAATGATGATCAGCAGGGAGCTGCTGTCCCGACGCAAGGCCGCGGCGGCGACCTCGCGCCGGTTGGCGCTGCGCTCCAGTTGGTGCAAATCATGCCGGGTCAGGGAAAACAGGGCCGTTTCCGCACAGGAAAACAGGGCGGACACGAGCAGCAGTCCCAAGCTCGGCGCCACCAGGTCCAAATTCGCCAGAAGA
>JAKCCC010000448.1 GCA_021838985.1 Planctomycetota bacterium | reverse complement strand
AGATGTTTGCAGATTTGGAATCAATTCCTATCCATAATGTAAACTAATGATTCCGCGGCTCTACGCCAATCTCGTCCGGCAACGTCTGGCGAAATTTCCCGCCGTGGCCATCCTCGGACCGCGCCAATACGGCAAAACGACGCTGGCCCGCCAGTTCGGCGGCATCTATTTCGACTTGGAGCAGGAAGCGGCCCAAACCCAATTGGACGCCCAGTGGGACGCCCTTGCGGCGGCATCGCCATTGCTTGTCTTGGATGAGGCGCAATCAGCTCCGGCCATTTTCCCGCGGTTACGCGGCGCTATTGATGAACGCCGCGGCCGCCATGGGCGTTTTCTGCTGTTGGGTTCGGTATCGCCCGCGCTCATGAAAAATGTGTCCGAACGCCTGGCCGGCCGCCTGGCAATTGTGGAGAGTTCGCCTTTTATTCTGCCCGAGCTGGGCGCCTCCCGCTTGGATGACCTGTGGTTATTTGGCGGGTATCCCCAAGGCGGCATTCTCGACGCGGCGCTGTTCGGCCCCTGGCAGGAATCTTACCTGAGCCTGCGGATCCAGCGCGATCTGCCCGCTTGGGGTCTGTCGGCGAAGGCCAGGAGCATCGCACGCCTGATCCGGATACTCGCCGCCTTGCACGGGCAAACACTCAGTGCCTCCCAGTTGGGCGGCGCCCTGGCCCTGGACGGCAAGACCGTCGCGGATTATTGCGATTATCTGGAGGGGGCTTTTCTCATCCGCTGGCTGCAGCCGTACTTCGCCAATATCCGCAAGCGCCTGGTCTAGTCCGCCAAAATATTTTGGCGCGACTCCGGGTTGGTGAATTTTCCTATGGGCGTCAACGGCATGGACCAGCTTTTCGCGCAGCCCTGGGTCGGGTACGGCTGGGAAGGGTTCGTCATTGAACCGACCTTGGTCGTCTTGGCCGCCCACGGCCAACGAGCTACTCCCTTTTTTTCCGCACCTCCGACGGCTTCGAGCTGGACCTGATGCTCGATTGGGGGACGAAACGCGGGGCCGTTGAGATCCAGCTTACGTCCAAGCCATCCCCCGATATGACCGGGCGTCTGCAGAAAACGACGGACTTGATCGGGGCTGAACGCCGCGTTCTCCTCTGCTGCAGCGTCCGCACCATTGAGACCGACCGCCTCCGGTGGTGAATGTTCCCAACGGGCTTCAGTGGCTTGTGGAAGCATAGACCTTTTACGCGCCTTTCCCGGAGTACCGCACGCCCGCCGGCCGAGCCGCGCCCGTAAGGAAGCGATAGACGTTTTACGCGTCTTTTCCGGAGTACCGCACGGCAGCGTTGAGCAGTCTGGGAAAACGGCGCAGGAGGCCGCCACTGAATGCCCCCCAGGTCGGGCGCACCAGCACGCTGGAAAACAGGTTGGCGGCATATAGGCGGCGGCGAAATTCACGCCGCCAGGCCACGGTGTATTTGCGACCAATTTCCGCCCACGAGTCCCCGGCGGCCAGGCCGCGCGGCAGCAGTTCCGCCACCAGAGCGGCGGAGCGCAGGGCCAGGGTGACGCCTTCGCCGATGAGCGGGTGCACCTCACCGGCCGCGTTGCCCACGCGGAATGCTCCTTCGTGATAAGCGACGCCCCGGCCAGGCCGGGCTGGGCCGCACGCATTCCAGCGATCCAGGCGCTGCGCCCCGCGAAACATGTTGGCCCAGGCGCTTTGGCTGCGGAAAAGATATTCCAGCAGAGCATCGCCGCTGGGGTAATCCGCCAGAAGCCGGCGGCGGGCCAAGAACGCCACGTTGTAACGCGGCAATGCCGCGGCTGCCTGCGGCCCCGGCGCCGCGCTGGTGCGCAACACGCCGGCGTACATATCCTTCGCTCCCGCCACCGCGGTGACGCCATCCGGCAGATCCACTCCGGTGAAATGCGCTTGAAAACAAAGAAACTTTCGCGACCCCGGCCGAGGCGCCTTAGATCCGCCATGCGCCAGCACCACGCAGCGGCCGCGGATGGATTCACCGCCCGCGGCGAAGAGGCTGAATCCAGTCGCGCTCGAACCGACTATGCGTTGAACCCGCCAGGGCTGCAGGATTTCCGCTCCCCAGGTATGGGCACACTCCAGCAGCAGTTGATCGAACTGATCGCGGGCCATAGCCCGCGGCGCCGCCCCACCGAAGGGCACATCCACGCTTCGCCCGTCGGCCGTCGAAGCCCGCACGGCTTGCAACGGCGGACCAGCCAAGGCGTCAAATTGTTCCAGTACATCCAGACAGTCCAGCACGGGCCGGGCGCCGCTGGAAACGAATTCTCCGCAAACTTTACGCCGTGGAAAAACTTTTTGTTCCACCAAAATGACCCGCAGGCCCGCCCGCGCCAACAGCGCTGCGGCGGCGGAACCGGCCGGCCCCCCACCGACTACCACCACATCCGCTGGCTCGTCCATGGCTAATTATAGGTGGTTTCCTCGTGGCGCCAGGCTCACACTAATCATCCACCACGATGGCGTGGAGAAACTTCGGACCATGGACGCCTGTGACCAGATTCATTTCGATGTCCGTGGTTTTGCTCGGACCGTTGATGATCACCACGTTGGACGGAATGCGGTGGCACGCTGGCTCGGGCGCGCGGCCGTTTACCACGGCGGTGGGCGCCAGGGCCGTGGCGGCGGGATGGTCCGTCAGGATGCGCGGTAGAGCGTCGATCAAATCCGCCAGAATACACTTGGCCGGGACCACAACAATATGCCGCGGGACGGTTAAAGTGGTGGCACGGCCAAAGCGGGCGTCGCTGCAGACCAGCACCGCGCCGGTGTCGGCCATGGCGTAGCGGCAGTCGGTAATGGAGGCGTCGCACTGATAGACCGTCTGGACGCAATTCTCATCGGGCCAGCGATGAACCTGAAGGCCGCGGGCGGCCAAATGGCGGGCGATTCGCTCC
Source organism: Planctomycetota bacterium (assembly GCA_021838985.1). GTDB lineage: Bacteria > Planctomycetota > Phycisphaerae > WQYP01 > WQYP01 > JAKCCC01. The sequence goes on along the minus strand of JAKCCC010000448.1, from coordinate 180 downwards.
TCCGGAAAATCGACCAGATTCAGCATGATGGATTGCACGTTCGTTGCAGCCAGGGCGGCATCAATCGCCGCTAAAATCCCCGCCCGGGGCGAGCGCTGGACCTTAGCCCCATTTTTTTCCGCCTGGCTTATCCAGCGTTCGACCCGGCGCGGATCATCCCGCTGCACTTGGCGCAGCAGC
>JAKCCC010000447.1 GCA_021838985.1 Planctomycetota bacterium | reverse complement strand
CCCGGACTGCACCTGACCCTTCCGGCCCGTGAACGGTTACGCAACCTGTTACCTGGACCGCCTCCCGGCGGTACAATGCCCCGCATGGCGACCTTAAGCTATCGAACCGCCGGTGAATCCCACGGGCCGGCCCTGCTGTGCCTGATGGAGGGCCTACCGGCGGGCGTGCCGCTGAATCTCGATTTCATCAACGGTGAATTGCGGCGGCGGCAGGGCGGCTATGGCCGCGGCGCCCGCCAGCGGCTGGAATCCGATGCGGTCCAGCTTCTGGCCGGCGTGCGCCGCGGCCGCACCATCGGTTCGCCGGTGGCGGTCCAAATACTCAACCAGGACAGCCGCCTCGATGCAACCCCGGCGCTGGTGAAACCGCGTCCGGGCCATGCGGATCTGGCCGGGGCGATAAAATGGCTGACCACCGATTGCCGGGAAACCCTGGAACGGGCCAGCGCGCGGGAGACCGCCAGCCGCGTCGCGGCCGGCGCCATCGCCCGATGTCTGTTGGACCAATTCGCGGTCACGGTGGTGGGATTTGTGGTGCGGATCGGCACGGTGGCCGCCAACGTCGCACCCGATGCCGCGCCCGAAACGTTGCGTTCCGCCGCGGCAGCCAGCGAAGTCTACTGCCCGGATTCCGCCGCTTCGGCCGGTATGGTCGAACAGATCCAGGCGGCCAAGGCACAAGGCGATACGCTTGGCGGTATCGTCGAAACCCGTGTCTACGGCTGCCCCATCGGTTTGGGCAGCTGTGCCCACTGGGACTGGAAACTGGACAGCCGCATCGCCGGGGCGGTGATGGGCATCCAGGCGATCAAAGGCGTTGAGATCGGCCTGGGCTTCCGCCTGGCCGAACTCGCCGGATCCCTGGTGCATGATCCGATTATCTACGACGCGGCCCGCCGCGATACACCGGCCCTGGGCTTTATGCGCCAAACCAATAACGCCGGCGGATTGGAAGGCGGTATGACCAACGGTCAGCCGGTGGTGGTCCGAGCGGCGATGAAGCCGATCAGTACGTTGCTCAAAAAGCCCATGCCCACGGTGGATTTGACCAACCACCGCGCCGCCCAGGCGGCCTATGAGCGTAGCGACGTGTGTGCCGTACCCGCCGCCGGGGTGGTGGTGGAAAACGTGGTCGCGTTTGAAATTGCCCGGGCCCTGGTCGAAAAATTCGGCGGTGATTCCCTGGCGGAAATGCTTGCCAATTACCGCCATTACCTTTCCGCGGCGCGGCAACTCGGCTCCGGTTGAGCGGCCGCTAAGCCGCTCGCGGCGCCCATGGCGACCCGGCTTGGTCGAGTCGCCCAACGGTCTCTCGGCGGCGACTTGCGGCTCAGCCCGCGCCGCCGCGGGTTGCCACCCCGCCCGCCAACGCATTCAATCCGCATTATTCCCACCTAATCGTTCTCCAGCGAAAAAGTTGAAGTTTCGGATCGAACTTCTCCTGCCGATCGGGCGGCGCCGGATGGCGGCGTGCTCTTTTCACCCGCTGGCGATGGTTCTCCGCGCGGGTCGTTGCGGCGCGGCGCTGTAGGCGTGATGCGCCATAAAGCCGGGAACAAAGCCGTGATTTTCGTGCGCGGCACCGTGCGGGATTCATGCCGGGGATTCAGCGGTTGCAATAATAGTTCGCCGCCGCCTTCCGGCGGCGGTCCGCTCGGGCTGGCCGTGGCCTGGTCCGCGCCTAAAAAGCGAATACGTTTGAAAGTGGTCGCGAAATTCGCCGCTTCATCCAGGCGAATCAGGCAGTCATCGCCATCGCGCGGCGCCGTGCGGCTGGAAAACACGACAATGTCTCCCGCCATATATTGGGGCGCCATGGAGTCGCCCTCCACCCGCAGGGCCAACAAGCCTTCAACTGCGGACGCGCCGTCCGGTTGATCCGGCAAGACCGCCGGCCCGACCACCTGCTGGTCCGCGATACCGACGGGATAATCCAGATCGGTGAATTCCGCCGGTTTGCCCGCGGCCACCCGGTTAATCAGCGGTATGGCCGTCAGCGGCACGAAACCCGCCCGGCCCTGGACCTCGCCCGCCGCGGCCGCGAAGCCGCTCCCGGCACTCCTCGAACCCCTTTTCAGCAACTCGTCAAGGTTGATCGCCCCGTCGGAGCGCCTGGGCAGCGTTTCAGCGGCCGCAACTCCGGTCTTGCCTTCGCGTTTTTCAGGTATTTCGCGGCTAAAATCCGTAAATTCCGCTCCAGCCGCGGCCTCTTGATTGCCACCTGCGGACCGCAGGATGAATCGCGCCCGCACTGAGGGCGGGGTTCGTAACCAATCAGCCAGTTCCACGAGACTTCCTGGCGTAAGCTCCAACGCCCGTTCCAGGCGGACCAGCTTTTCTGGCGACGGCGGCCCGATGAGGCGAGCAGTTTCGATATTCGACAAATAGGGCTTGCTGATGCCCGTGCTCGCGGCAAGTTGGTCCAGGGTCAAGCCCTTGCCCAGGCGAAACCGACGAACCAGTCGCCCTAAATCGGATAAATTACGCACTTGTGCGGGGTTGCATTCCACCGGTTCCGGCGGTTGATTTTTCCTTTCGGGCTGAACCTTTTTGCGTGCGTCATGCGTCGGCATAGTGATCCCCTTGCGTCTGATTGATACCATACAAACAATTCTATTGCGTCAGCAGCGTTTGTCAAGCCCTCGGGGGACCGCCCCCGGCAAGTCCACCTTCCTGCCCACGTTTTGGGGCTTCTTGATGATAACAGATCAAGCCGTATTCGCAGCGGCGGGTGGGGGCCTGTCGGCTCCCGTACGCCTCGGCCACGAACAGAATCCGTGAGCGTGGCGGATCGTGACCACGTTCCAAGCCGCCGTAGCCGGCGATGCCCTCATCGCCGCTGCGGTTGAGACGCATTGTTCCACTGCCGCCCCGGCTCCCCGAAAAATTGTCGTAACCGTTCACCGGCCGGAGCGGCTAACGCGGCCACACCCGTTCCCGGCGCGCCGGGACTCCGGGCGATGAACCAAGAAACGCGTACCTCATAGCCCTCCCGATAATCATCGGGATAGGCGCGGGGTTCGGCGCCACGGGGGCTGCTTCGCCCCGTCGCTTACGCTCCAGGCTATGTCGGGCC
>JAKCCC010000446.1 GCA_021838985.1 Planctomycetota bacterium | reverse complement strand
ATTCCTGTGGGTCTCTGGAGGCATGGTGGCCTTCGGAATTGGAGGTGTAGTGTGGATGCCGCCGGGATAAACTTTCTGGGTATCGGCATATACAGCGTTTCCGAGGCCTCGCGCCTGACTGGCGTGCCGGCGCGCACGATTCGCCGCTGGGCTATGGGGTACCGCTTCACGACGGGGACGGGGCGACACACGTCGGCCCCGCTTTGGGCGCCTGAACTGCCGCCCCTTGAGGGGCGTGTGGCGCTGGGATTTCGCGACCTGATCGAGGTTCGCGTGATTCAGGCGCTGCTGGGGAAGGACATCTCCTGGCACCGCATCCGAAGAATCGGCAGCGGCATGGCGCGGATACTCAACACCGACCATCCATTTTCGACCGCCAAATTCAAGACGGACGGGTACCACATCTACGCGGACCTGCCAAAGCCGCACGGGAGAGGCGCCTTGGTTGAACCAGAAAGCTTCCAGTTGGCGCTGCGCAAGATTATCGAACCATTCCTTTCAGACCTTGAGTTTGGTGACGGTGGTGGCGCCGCGCGCTGGTGGCCGCTGGGCAAGAAGGATAAATCGGTGGTCATCGATCCCCAGCGCGCCTTTGGCCGCCCGATTATTACTTCGGCGGGCGTGCCGACCGCGGTGTTGGCCGCGGCATACCAGGCGGAGGGCCAGGACGCGGACGTCGTCGCGCATTGGTACGATCTGCCGAAAGCCGCGGTGCTGAAGGCAGTCGCATTCGAGAGGCGGCTTGCGGCGTGAGGTTCTTCCGGGATAACTGCTTGTCGCCCCGCTGGGCTCCGGCCCTTTCGGCACTTGTGAAAGACGACGGCCATCAAGTCATCCACCGGTTCGACACATTCCCCCGCAAACGCCCCCGCCAGGGCCTTGCGGCTCCGGCCGGCCTTCAGGCGATACCGCACGATTTGGGGCGCAACCGCACCGCCCACACTCAGCAAGCCGCCGACGAGCACCGAGATAAGATTGGGCCAAAACAGAGCGCCTCCCCTGCGGTGGGCGGATCAAAATGGAATCTCAACCTCCCGCGAGGGCGGCAGCGGCGGGACATAGTGATCCGGACCGCCGTGACGCTTCCAGTCACGGTAAACCCAAACCATCGGCACGATGGCCGCGGCAAAGAAAATAAACGATAGCAGGAAAGCCATCCGGTAACTGCCGCCCAGCCAGCCGATGGCCAGTCCGTTGAACAGGCTGGTTACCACCATGCTGCCATAGCCAATCGCATTTAAGCTCGACGAAAACTGCCCAAAGCTGGCGGCGGGAAACAGCTCCATCATCACCAGAAACGACGCCAGCCCCCAGCCCACGCCGGGAATCGCCGCGGCCAGTGAATACACCAGCCAGCCGGTCTGGTTCCACACCAAGAAAAAACACGCCGCCTGGCCCAGCGCCATAAGGATCAGCGCCACCAGGCTCACCCCTACCGCATGCCAATGTTTACACACATATCCCATCGGCAGATAGGTCACACCGCTGACCAGCGTGCCCAAGGCGGCGATCTTTCCATAAGCGCCGGCGCTGATCCCCAGCGTCTTGATGCCGAACAACACGCCGAAGGCCCCGGCCGCGGCGCTGCCCGCCAGCAGCAGAATAAACACGAAAATGTAGTTGCGGTATATTCTAATGGACAGGCATTCCCGAAAATAACGCCGATAGGAAGACAGCGCGTTGAGCACAGCGCTGCCCGCGGGTCGCGCCGGTGGCGGCGGATAGTCGCCCTCCCGCACCCGCCAACATATCAGCAGGAACGAGGTCAGGAACAGCAACCCCACCCCGATGCAAAGCACTTTGGGATGGGCCATAATATAGCGGAAGAAGAAGAACTGAAATAAAAATCCAGACAGCACCCCCACCACCCGGAACAACATCAGAAACCAGGGCATCACCTCCTGCGGAACCACATCCCGCAGTAAGAAGTTGTAGGCGTTAATCAGAACCATCTGTAGCGCGGCCGCCACCAGCACCAGCGCTGAAAACACCCCCAGGGCAATGGCCGTCGGGGAAATCCCATGTAGGGGACCGATCACGCCGTGCAGCCAGCTGGCGAGGTTCGGCGTATAGCCCATGCCGATCAGGTCGACCGTGAGGATGGGCGCCGACCAGAACAAAAATGGTATCCGCCGCCCCCAGCGCCCCCGGTGCCGATCGCTCCAGATGCTGATATTGGGCAGCAGCAGTATGTTGGTTGCGCCGCCGACGCCATTGCTAAGAAATGCGATCAGCGTGTTGGACGCTTTTAGCCCGTGCAAAAACAGCGGCAGAAAGTTACCGAACAGGGTTCCATAGATGGTGTTGCAAAAGTCGCCCCACAGCAGCCACGTGAAAACAACAGCCAAGGCGCCCACGGTGTAACGCAGGGTGCCGACGCGGTAAAATTTAACCTCCAGCGTCTGGGCTTCTGTTTCCATCGGGTGTGGGGACCTCGCATGTTGCGGACCGCAGTACGTTGGGACCGGACGACGTTGCCGCCAGCACCAACAGCTTCGAGTTACACCCCTGTCAGCGCGCCGCGGGAATCTGCTTCTCCACTCTGGCGAGGTAAACTACGGCGCAAAATCGCGACGGATGCGCGTCTTGAATATTCCCGGAAGGGAATCCGGTATCTCCACTGCGCCCACGGCCTTGCGGTAAAACTCAAGGACGGTTCCCCCCGTCATCCCGATAATGGCATAACCGTAACCCTTGAGCCTCATATCCAGCAGCGCCGCCAGAAGCAGCGCTTTTCCGGTTCCCATACCCCGCGCGGATTCCACCACGCCAATGGGGCCGAAATAACCGAGGCCGCTGGCGTCGTAACAGGCGAAACCAATGGGCACGCCTTCCCGCACGGCCACAAAACAGGTGACCGGACGGTTCCCCAGGGCCATAGCCACCTCGCTGCCCCAAGTGCGGCTGAAAGTTTTCGCCACCCATTCCACCAGCACGCATTTTTCCACGCCGATGGGCTTACGTATCGTAATGCCCAGTGTTTCCTGCTGCGCCACAAAATACCAGTCATGTGCCAGGTCGTAAAGTTTCACCAGCATGTCTGTTCCGCCGCTCATCGCTATCCCCTTTTCAGGCTTAGCCG
>JAKCCC010000445.1 GCA_021838985.1 Planctomycetota bacterium | reverse complement strand
ATTTTCGCCCTATACAGCGCCACCGTTTTCGGGCCGATGTCCAGGCCTTCCTGCCCGTCCGGAATATCGCCCTGCACCACCTCCGTGACGGCGGTGTCCGAGATTTCGGCTGCGATGACCGTATCCACCGGCAGCAGTAGTTTGCCGCCCCCTTGCTGGAGCAGCGCTGCCGCCAACGGAACCTTATCTTTCTCGCACAGCGACTGGCCGATCTTACGGCCCTGCGCCAGAAAGAACGTATACGCCATGGCCCCGCCGATCAGAACCAGGTCGGCCTTGGACCGTAGATTTTCTATGACGGAAATTTTGTCCGATACCTTCGCTCCACCGAGAATCGCGACGAATGGCCGCACCGGCTGTTCCAGCGCTTCGCCGAGAAACCGCAGCTCCTTTTCCACCAGAAAGCCGATGACGCGTTTACCCGGCCCGAGCAGCTCCGGCACACCGTAGGTGGAGGCGTGCTTGCGGTGCGCCGTGCCAAAGGCGTCGTTGACATAAAGCGTGCCCCATTGGGCCAGTGCCGCTGCGAAGGCGGCGTCATTTTTTTCCTCGCCTTTATGAAAACGCGTATTCTCCAGCACCAGCACCTCACCGGCGGCCATTTTTTGAACCAGGCCCTGTACCTCCGGTCCGATGCAGTCCGGCGCCATGGCAACCGGCCGGTGCAGTAGTTCACCCAACCGCACGGCGGCCGGCGCAAGGGAAAATTTCGGGTTCGCTGCGCCTTGCGGCCGACCTAGGTGGCTCATCAGAATCGCTTTGCCGCCGCGTTCGATGATGCTGCGAACCGTTGGCACGGCGGCGACGATCCGCCGATCATCGGTAATCCGGCCGCCGTCGAGCGGCACGTTGAAATCAACGCGAACCAGCACGCGCTGATTCTGTACATTCAACTGGGCCACCGTTTTTTTCTTCGCCATAAGTTAATTCCTCCCCCTGGACGAAAACGCGCGACCTCCAGCATTCAGCGGTTGGCTGCCGGCGGTCAACTGCCCGCCGCCGGCCGCAGTTGCCCGCGGCGGTGGCTGTATGTCGCCGCTTGGCCGGTATGCTAGGTCATGCTCTCGTACCGGTCAACTGCTCAGCGGCTCTACAGCGGTATGGCAACCGATCGCGTATCTAGCCGCCGGTTTACCGGCGGCCCCTGCAAACGCAACGCCGCCGTTAGGCTCTGTGGCGTTGCGTAGGCCATCGGGCCTGCCATCGCCGACCTGGTCTCCCCGACCGCTCTTGGCTCGGCGACTATATCCACCGCGCGCCGTCGGGATTAAAACCATCGGCACCGGGCCGCGACGCGACCTCAAAGGCCGACTCGGGACTGCACCGGGACCGGCTGCGGCGCCTGCACCGGCACGATCAAGCTGAAAGTGGCCCCTTCGCCGGTAGCGCTGACCAGTTCAATGCGGGCGCCAAGCATATCTGCCAATTCCTTGCTGATGGCTAGCCCCAATCCGGTGCCGCTGTGTTGCCGGGTGACCGATGCGTCGAGCTGGTGGAATTTTTCGAAAATATCGTGGTGGTGCTCCGAAGCAATGCCGGGGCCGGTGTCGCGCACGGCGATTTTGACATGAGCGCCATCCGGGGCGCTCACCGTCACCCGGACTTGGCCATTCGCGGGAGTAAATTTGATGGCGTTGGAAAGCAGGTTGTACAAAATCTGCTGAAACCGCCCGGGATCGGTCGTAACCAGCGCAATCGCCCCCTCCACCGTCAGCCCCACGTCAAGGTTCTTCTTCTGGGCCAGCGGCTTCATGAAATTAATCAGGGATTCACAAATGTCCGGCACGTTGACGTGTTCCAAACGCAGGACCATTTTACCCGCTTCGATTTTGGCCAGGTCCAACAGGTCGTTGATCAGTTCCAATAACTGGCGCGCACTGTGGAGAATGTTTTCAACGTAGCGGGCCAGGCGCGGGTCGGCCCGCGCGGATTCACTCGCCGCGAGTAATTCGGCGAAGCCGATGATGGCGTTCAACGGGGTTCGCAGCTCATGGCTGACGTTGGTTAAGAACTCACTTTTGATGCGGTTGGCCTGAAACAAATCAACATTCCGCTCGGCCAGCTCCCCGACCCGGGTGTCCAGGCTGCGGTTGGTGGCCTGCAGCTGATCCTGGGACATTTTTAAAGTGGCGAGCATGGCGTTGAACGTGTCAGAAAGCTGCTGGAATTCGTCCCCGGTGGAAATGGCCGAGCGGATGGACAGATCGCCTTGGGCCACTTTTTCGGCGGTGTTGCGCAGCACCCGCACGGGTTGGAGGATCAGCCGCGTGGTAATCAGGTAAAATACGATGATGGCCAGGGCGCAGCCGATCAGGCCGGAAACGATGATCACCAGGCGATTCAACAGCAATTGATCTTCATCAATGTGGACCGGCATGGCCACGCGCACCACCGCCACCAGCGGATGTTGGTCCTGGACGCCGGTTCCGCCTCGCGCCAGCGCCGCCGGTGATGGGAACCAGGCGGCCCAGTTGCCGTGGCAGCGCAAACAGGAAACCGAGGCTCGCACTGCGGAAATGTAGTCGTACCAGGGATGCTTTTGAAACGCGTTTTCAACCCGGCCGAAATCAAGGCGCGACCCGTGCAGAAAAAGATGAATCGCCCGCAGCGTGAGCTTATCGCGAATTTTTGGCGCCACACCCGGCGCCGGCAGGACCACAATGCGCGGCGTTGGATAGTCCTCACCGGGTAAACCCTTGGGTCCGCCGGCGCGCCGGCGCCAGGCGGGTGACGGCGGCTTGGTCGGACGAGTGGCGGCGACCTGCCTCGGGATCAAACCCCGCGCCTGGGAGAGCGCGACCCCTTGCAGCCGGATTGCCGACGACGCTGGGCTCTGATGCACCTGGCGCAGAGCCAGGTCCGCCGCGACCCGCGCTTCATAGTACGGCTGACGGTCGGTCAGTTGCTCCATCCGCTGCCACGGAATGGTCAGGGCGCCGGCGATAATGATCAGCACAGCAAAGCCAAACAGCAGCTGGCATTTCGCAGCCAGAGATATGGTCAGCTCGCGTTTGGCCATTGAGAACCGTTAAGCAATCTGCGATGGTAGCTCGAACGCAGCGCCGCATAAAAACCCAGGATGG
>JAKCCC010000444.1 GCA_021838985.1 Planctomycetota bacterium | reverse complement strand
GCATGATGGCCGCACCATCATGCTGCGTACGCCTGCCGCTTGACATACCGTGATCTGCCTGGCTGCCCCTTGTGGTGCGGGTCTCCAGACCTGCCGCCTTTTCTGCCACTTACCACACCATGATCCGGCTGCCTGCACCGCCAAGGTGTGGCCACAAATTGTCGCGGTAGGCGCGATCCTACCAGCCGCGGGTTGCCGTACCAGCCGCGCTGTCGCAGCGCCGCGGGGACGGCATCCCGATAGTTATCCGGAGACTGTGCCTACCGCCATGAATCACAATGGATGACCACACCCCGCCGCCCTGGCAGGAACCGGCTCTCTTGGCCTGCGGCCTGCTGCGCGGTATAGTTGGATTTGCTGCGGGCGTTTAGCTCAGTTGGTTAGAGCGTACGGATCACACCCGTAAGGTCGTAGGTTCGAGTCCTACAACGCCCACTTGTTTAATTGTACAATCGTTCATGTACGTGCTTTCCTTAGCACACAGGGTTTTCGCTTTCTTTCCGGTTCCCCGCTGGCGCGCGCCGTTTCTGGGCCATGCCGCACCGGATTTTGCACCGTTTTTTATCCCCGCTTCCAGCCTGCCCAATCCCGTTGCCGGTCCGCATCCCAGTTGATCGTCAGGGCGTAATGCCCAGTGGCCACCGCGGGGCTATTGCTCCGTGAAGCGATAAATTTCTGCTGGGCGGAAAAGCCCCAGACTCGCCACCGAACCAACAGCACCAGGCCTCAGCCCGCCGTAGCGAGCCGCCCCCGGCGACCCCGTGAATGGCTTCCGGCCGGCGTACCCGAAAGCTAAGTGGTGACAAAGCTCTAGAACCTGCCACCGGCGGGCTGGTATACCTTAACCCAAACCCACTGAATGCCCCAATTCCACGCTGCTTGGAAGGTCGGTAGAAGTACGTCCAACCGTTGGCCGCGGATGGCGCTGCCGCGATCCAGAACCGGCACGGGCTTATCTCCATCATAACCCGGCACCCGCACCAGATCGTGGAATGGAATCAGCGCCGTATCCGCCGCCGCGAGGTGTCCGCCATTGGTGCGCACGCTTGCCCCCGACGCCGTAATCCGACCGGAATACGGACGGCAGCAACGCCGATCCGGAGCATAACTCGTCACCCGCATGCGCAGCGTCCGCCAGTAGACATAGCGACGGCCGCCATAGTACACCACCCCCCTGCCGTGCCATAGCGGGCCTTTTCGGCTGACACGCCCCTTGATCGACCTCCGGATAGATTTGCGGATCTGCTGCCTCCCACCCGGAGACACCCTGCCCTCCGTTCCCCGTTCCGATTGAAACGTTGCCCTGGTGGCGACTTGACGCCGCATCAACCGGGCTCCGGCCATCTTCGACGGCCCATGCATCTGCCGCGGGCCGGCGCCCCCGAGGCCAGCCGTTGGCGCGCCACCCTTGGATGCGCGTGCCCCCCTATCCACCGCCGCGAGACTCGGTAACCGCCGCTCTGGCCGCAAGGCCAGAAGGGTCAGCACGATCACGCCCACCACCACCAGCGTAATATCCGCCGACCACCTTCCGCGGCCCGAAGTCGTTGGCAGGTGATGCATGACCATGTTTCCAGCACCCGAAGGCTGGCCGCCTTGCATCCCTGCGTTTATCGCCCCACAAGCTCCCACGCCGAACCGCATCATTATATTCGCATGCGGCTCCAGTTGCCAGAAGCCGGATCGATTGCTATGGTGAAAGGTCGGGAAGGCGAGGAAGTCCGCGAATTTCCAACATGGATGGTCCATCACGTTCAAAACCAGCCGCTCGGAAGACGGCCACGCCTCGGGACGTTCCGACCGCGCAGAATACCCCACCCTCGACGGGCCTGCCGCCGGTTGAGGATGACGATGATCCAGACAGTTGCCGCCGGACGTCATCGGCTCCGCCGCGTGACGTTGACGGCACAGCGCTTCCACTGGGCCAATTCAGTAATTTTCAACTGCTTCGGCGAATGTTTCAGTTCATCAAGCCGGTGCGCGGCCTGGCGGTGCTGGTCTGCCTGCTGGTCGCAGTGGGCGTGCTTCTGGAGGTGGCCGGCGTTGACCTGACGCGCGTGGTGCTCAACCGCATCAGCCTGGCCCTGGGCCACCCATCCACCCCCCGCGGAGCGTCGATCTATGGGACCATTCTGATTTTGGTCGGCCTGCTCGGGGGCCTGGTGGCGCTCTCCGGCGTGAACAGCTTCTTCAGTTCCCTGGCCAACACCAAGCTCGGCATGAATATGGTGTTCCACATGCGGGCCACCGTTTACGATCAGTTGCAGCGGGTGGGCTTCAGCTTTCACGACCAGCATTCCAGCGGTCAGCTTATCAACCGCGCTCTTTCCGATTTATCCAACATTCGCCAGTTTGTGAACAATGCCCTGGTGTCGCTCGTACAGATCGCCGCCTACGTGATCGGTTACAATATTTTGATCGCCACGATCAATCCGTGGGCTGGCCTGGCGGCGCTGCTGCCCATCCCATTCTGGCTTTGGTACATCCAGCGGTTCAGTCGGAAGATTCAACCCATTCAGCGGCGCCTGATGACCACCGGCGATAATTTGGTGACCGTCTACAGCGAAAATGTCGCCGGTGTGCACGTCGTCAAAGCCTGCGCCACCGAACCGACGGAAATCAAGAAATACTTTCGCCTGCTGGACGCCATGTTCGGCCAGGTGCTGACCACGGTGGGAATGTGGGCGAATTTCATTCCTGTCATCCGCGGCATCGCCACCGCCTCCAACCTGACCCTGTTTTTTATCGGGGCGTTGCTGGCGGCGCACGGATACCTGCACCCCGGCGACATCCTGGTGCTGGGCGTGGCAATGGGCGCCATTCTCGGCCGCCTTCAGCAGATCAACGTGATCAGTAACCAATATCAAACCGCGGTGGTGTCTGCCCGGCGTTTTTTTGAGGTGCTGTACGCCGCCCCCAACGTCCCCGAGCTGCCCCACGCCCCGCCGCTGCCGCCCGGACCAGGCCTGGTGGAATTCTCGTTTGTTACTTTCGGCTACGATCCGGCCAAGCCCGTGGTGCGCGATATCAGTTTTGATGTGGAAGGTGGTTCCGTGGTTGCGCTGGTCGGACCCAAGGGCGCTGGC
>JAKCCC010000443.1 GCA_021838985.1 Planctomycetota bacterium | reverse complement strand
TCGGCTATGCGGTGATCGGAGCGTTGGTGGTGGGAACGATCGCTATTGCCCCAGCGCAGGGCCGGACAGCCCAATATCCGTTAGCTGATTTGGGTCATATCCCCAAGCCGAAATGGGTGGCGCAAAGCGGGCCGGGATTGCCACCGGCGGCGGCGTTGGCGGGCGCGGTGCGGGGCGAAAAACCCGTCCAGATTCACCAGGGGGCGCGGCGCTTAAGCCTCAGCAACCCATTCCTTGGGATAACCTTCCAGCGCCAGACCGGGCGGGTGATTCAGATACGAAGTGGCCGCTCCAACGTGCTGCAAGGCGCTTCCGTGGCCACGGCGGCTAATACGCCGTTCGTGGTGGATGTCGAAAACCGCAAGGGGTTGCATTATTTCTCCCAGATTGGACCGGTCCGGCAAGAAACCCTCGCCGCCTTTTCCGTAAGAACCTGGGTGCGAAAGCTCTCTAACGGTGGGGCGATGGTGGTGGTAAAGGGTCACAATAAGAGCGGAGTTCGTGTTGAGTATTGGGTGGTGCTGTTGCCGGGGCAACCCCTAAGCTACTGGCGGATGCGCGTCGAAAATAATAATCCCCAGGATCTGGTTAATAAAGTGGTCTTCCCTCAATTCACAGGATTGGTGGTAGGTAAACACGCCGCCAATAACTGGTTTACCTTTCCGATTATGCTGGGGGCGAAAATCAAGGCCCAGGGTATTCCCGCGGGAAAAACCCTTCAGCAAATCCTCAACGAACGGGGTATGAGGGGACCGCTGCAGGGAAGCCACATTCTGCAGCGCCCGGTTATGCCGCGCGACCGCTACGAGTATCCCATGGACATGCATATGCAGTGGCTTTCGCTGTATCAGCGGGGCTACGGGCAAAAGGGCGGGAGGGGATTTTATGTCGCATGCGATGACAATTATACCTATATCAAGAACATGGATATCGGCGAAGGAAAAGACCACGCGGGAATAATGACCTATACTTTCCCCGGCGTTTGGATTACTCCGCATTCCAGCTGGACGACGCCCTGGTTCAGCGTGGCCTATTACCCCAACGGCGGGTGGCGGCAGGCCGCTCGCTGGTACCGTGACTGGGCCGAAAAGGTTGGATTTAAGCCACCGGCCCATGTCCCCCCCATAATCCGCCAGATGCCGGCAATGAACTGGAGCCAGTGGTATGTCACGTATAAGGGCGTTCAAAGGCGTTTTGAAGCGCAGCAGGCCGGGCCGGTTTCCGGGATCATTTATGACTTCATGGGGGGCGACAATTTTCCGGACATGGATCTGCGCGGTAATACTTCCGATATCCGGCACGTCAACGAAGTCATTTCGCGGTTGGGTGGAATCCCTTGTTTCTATATCTGTCCCTGGTTGATGTATCAGGGCTATACCACTTTTGGCGGAGGCCAATATTCTTTCGTGCGGTTTCGCAACGGCGCGGTGGCCGGCGGCTGGGGCGATACCTGGCCGGACCCGGCCAATAGACGCTTTGTGGAGCTGTGGTGCCGGAAGATTCAGCGCCTGGTGGGCAGGTTAAAAGCGGGCGGGGTCACCTGGGATGTGGGCGGCAGCGCCGCGGGACCGAATTATAACCCGCGGCGCACGTACCGCCCCGATCTTTACCCTTACTACGCCAAGGAATTCTTCAAGGCGGTGCGCCGCACCGGTCAGGAATGTAATCCCGATTTCACCATTTCGACGGAACACTGCGCCGACTATTACGCCTCCGAATTCGCCCGATCTTCCGCGCATATCTATGAGTTTAAGACGGTTTCCGTCCCGAAAGGCGTGCAAGGGCAATTAATGCCGGTGCTTTTCCGCTACACTTTGCCCAGCATATCAGCGCTGCAATATCCCACCCAGTGCAATGCGGATTTCTGGATGTACGGTTACGGGCCGGGCTATGGATTTTTGGGCGGCGGGCCGTCCTGGGGCAATGATCCCAACGCCCGGGCCTCCAACTACACCTTTTACAGCCTTCCGTGGTATCTGTACTACCGCTGGCGGGTGGGATTTATGGATGCGGTGGTGGATGGCAAGGTGCTGGGAGAAAACGTGCGGGCCACCGTAGGGAAGAAAAGTTTCCAGTGTGAATTCCCCCGGCGTTTGGTGGCCTGTTCGTTTCTGGGAACCGGGCGGCAGATTACCTTGGGCGGCTGGTTTGATCTGAACCCCAGCGCTTACGGACAGGCGTTGATTCGCCACCGTTGGCCGTTACCGGCCAGGGTTACGCTGGCGATTCAAACGCCCTTGGCTCACGTCCACAAGGTATACCTGCATAAAGTCGGGCAACCCCCGCGATTGATAAAGTTCCGCCAGCAAGGGGATACCGTCTACGTGACCGTGTCCCACCCGAATTATTTCGCGGTTGAGATGATCGACCATGGGATTCACCCGCAGTTTAATTTGCCAACGGTCGCCTACGAGGGCAGGCCGCTAACGATAAAGCTGGCGCTGACCAACTGGACCACCGCGGCGGCGCGGGGATCGGTTCGGCTGGACCTTCCGGTGGGCTGGCGTATTCCGCAGGAGACGGCGCACGCCGCACCAGCGGAATTCAGGACGGGCAAAGTAGACGCGGCGTCCCGCCGCGTGCCGATAGGCGGCGGGACGCCGCGTCCACTTTCAGTAGCCGGAAATGTATCAAAAAAGGCGATACGGAGGATATCCCGCCACTTTACAATTCCCCTTGGCAAAGCGGCGGTGCTTACCTTCCATGTAAATATTCCGCGCGAGCCGATGCAACGCACCTATCCGCTTCATGCGGTGATCCGACTAAGCGACGGCCGGAAACTTTATACCGCCGCGACGGTTCGGGTGATGAAACGCTGTTATCTTCACGTGGCTCACCCCATTTTGAGCCTCAGCGCCGGCGGCCAGGCGACGGCAACGTTCGTTAACAATCTGCCGGTCCCCGTGCGTATTCGAGCTCGCGTAGCGGCGCCCGTCGGTATGGTGGTGACCCCATCATCTTTTGAGATTCATCTTGGCCCGGCCGGCTTCCAGCGGCAGCCGGTGATGTTGAAAACCTCGCTGGGAACTCCCGCAGTGGCGACCACAAAGTTAATGAATCCCCGGAAGCGTCAGATGCTGCGTATTC
>JAKCCC010000442.1 GCA_021838985.1 Planctomycetota bacterium | reverse complement strand
TTACATATATATATTTTAGTTATGTTCGTCCTGACACCGGCCGACAATAATTAGACCGTGCCAAGCGAGCGCAAGAAAGGCCACAGCCGATGGCGGGACTCGAACCCGCAACCTACGGTTTACAAAACCGTTGCTCTACCATTGAGCTACATCGGCACTAAGACAATAAGTAGGAACGCCGCATGCATGCGGTAGTAATAGGCACACTCCGGATGGGCCGTCGAAGCAGCGGACCAGCCACGGCACTATCGGACCGGGCCTGCTACCGGAACCGGCCGGACGCCCCATTTCAATCGCCGCATTCATTCGGCGCTCTTACTATTATACCATTGACCTTGCGGCGGGAGATCGACTGGCGGCTGACGGCGAGGTCCAGCCGGCCTGTGGCAGCTTATGCCGTCCCGCCACCCCCATCATGGCACTCCAATTGCCGCGGTAGCGGCCCTGCATCTCCACCGGAAATTAGGGCTTAAAATTGCGCGCCGCTTAACGCTGCCGATCGTTCCCCGCCGAAGCGATGGCCTCCGATGGCAGTTGGCGCAGATACTCGAAACTGTAAATGCCCGTCGCATGTTGATCTGACCAAAGAATGCGCACGGCATAATTACCGACCAATTCCGCCCCCAAGGCGGTAATCGGGCCATCGTAAGCGGTCCGCACGACGGGCAGCAACTGGCGACCCAGCAGATCGCGTTCGCCTTGACAGTTGGCGCAAGGGCACCGACGACGCAACAGCCGCAACGAGTAGATACTGCGGCGCCCGTCGGACCAGTCGATTTCCAGCTGTTCCGACTTTTTCAGTTTCAACCGAAGCGGCTGAATTGGCTCGTGTGTTTCCATGGTATGCTCCCGCAGCGATCAATCGCCCCTGACCACCTGCACCTGCGGTCCGATCGGCCGCCATACGCGCGGCTCCGTAACGGTGAAGACAGCCACCGTCGGCAGGCCCAAGGCGGCGGCTAAATGCGTCGGTCCGCTGTCATTGCCAATATACCCGGCGGCTTGCCGAAAAAGCAGGACCAACTGCGGCAACGACAGGGCCGTGTGCACCGTAAAGGCCTGCTCCAGCGCCGCGATCGCCGCGGGCGCCAGGCGTTCCTGTTCCGCTTCACCTAAAACAAATTCCACCTTCCGGCCCGCCTGAACCAGGGCGTGGCCAACCGCGATAAATCGTGACAACGGCCAACATTTCGCTACCCCCCCACTGCCCGGATGAATCAGCACCGCTCCTGAGGGATTGTGCATGGGTGGCGGCAAGGCCGGCTCCGGCAGCTCCAGCTCGGCCAGTTGCCGGCGGTGAAATATCGTGACATGATCCCTGAAACCCGGCGGCGGCCGCGGCTGGAAAAATAGAATCGGCCTGGCCCGCGACAGCCGGCGGGCGTGGCCGGCCCAAGTATCGCGCCCGTCGCTGACTGCACTGATCAGGAGATCGCAAGCGGCCCAGGCGGGCGACGGCGGCGCTACGCCCGCGCTGAACCAGGCGGCGCAACTGATGGCGTCACCATCGGCGCAGGCCTCCGCAACCCCCAGTTCGACCAGCAGCTTCCCCAGCGACGCCCGCATCACCACGGTGCGCCGCGCTGCGCTCCAGCGCTGCTTGAAACTACGCAGAAGCGGCGCCAGCAGCACGGTATCACCTAACGCTCCGCTGTGCACCAGGGTGATGTTTATGGTTTCCCCCCCACCGCTTCGATCCAGCCGCCCCCGAGCACGCGCGGCCCGGAATAACAGACCACCGCCTGGCCGGGAGTAATGGCGGTCACATCGGAATCGAACCGCACCGTAAGCTCATCGGGACCGGTAAATTCCGCCTCGGCCTGCTGGGGCGGATTAGTGTAGCTGATCTTGGCAAGGCAACGGACCGGCCGGCCCGCGGACTGATCCAGCCAGTTGACTTGCCGGGCGACTAACTGGCGGCCAGACAGGGCCTGCTTCGGTCCCACCTGAACGGTATTGCTCTGCGGATCAATTTTCGTCACGTAAAGCGGATAGCTGCGCGGAACGCCCACCCCCTTGCGCTGGCCCAGCGTGAAATGTTGGTGTCCCGGATGCTCACCGACGACCCGCCCCGTTTCATCGACAAGCGGGCCTGGCTTCACCGCCTCGGGCGTTCGCGCCTTGATTAAACTGATGTAGTTGTCCGCCGGAAGGAAGCAAATTTCCTGGGAATCGGGCTTGTCGTGCACGGGCAACCCCAAAGTCCGGGCCATATCGCGCACCTGATGCTTGGTGTACCCCCCGAGCGGCAGGAGCATTCGTCCCAATTCCGTCTTCGGAACTCCAAACAACACATAGCTTTGATCTTTGTGCTCATCGATACCGCGCCATAATTGCGGCGAACCGGCATCCGGCCGAAAAATCCGGGCATAATGGCCGGTGGCCACATAGTCGGCACCAATGGCGCGGGCATAAAGAGCGAGCTTGCCGAATTTCAGGTACTCATTGCACCGCACGCAAGGGTTGGGCGTACGGCCGCGATTATATTCCTGCACAAAATAATCGATCACTTCGCCAAAATCGCGCTGGAAGTTCAGGGCATAAAACGGAATGTTCAGCAACCCGGCGACATAGCGGGCATCCGCTGCGTCCCCGCTGGAACAACATCCCTGCTTGTGCGTCCGGCGCGGTGCCGCGGCGAGCGCCGATCCCGCGTTGGGCGCTTCCTGGGCCTGCTGCGCCGGATCGTGCCCAAGACGCATAAACACGCCAACGCACTTATATCCCTGCTGCTTGAGCAGCGCGGCGGCGACCGAGCTGTCCACGCCGCCCGACATGGCCACGACCACCGTTGGTTGCGGAGTGTTGGCGGGGGTGCTGCTCACATCTCACCTCGTGCGGCTGTTCTTAGGTTGGACCAATGAGCCTGCTTGCCGTCAATACCCTTAATAGTATACTTATTTTTTTCGCATTTGTCAAATTAGCCTCAGCCCCGTGCCGGCGTGGGGCGTGGCCATCAGTTGCGGTTCAACCTGGTAAGTCGAAGATCCGCCCGGGCGGAGACACTCTCCCGATCAATCTCAGGAGACCACGTTTTTTGGCGAACGCCGGCCGGCAGCGTTAGCGCCGAGTCCCCAGCGTCTTAGCGGCGGC
>JAKCCC010000441.1 GCA_021838985.1 Planctomycetota bacterium | reverse complement strand
TTTAACGCAAGCTGTGCTTCCACGAGGTCCAGCCACCCCTGCAGGGTGTAGGCGTAATCTTCCAGATACGCCGCGCCTGTGGCGGCCGCCGCCCGGGTGACCCGGCACCATTCTCCATCGGAATGCCGGTTCCGGGACCACAGGGCATCAGCGGCCCGGTTCGCCGCCGCCAGATATTCTGGCGCGACCAGGGCCGCCGCACTTCGCGCCAAGGCCCCAACCATCAAACCATTCCAGCCGGTCAGAACCTTATCGTCCAGCGCCGGCGCCACGCGCTGGCGGCGGATGGCCAGCAGACGCTGCCGCAAAATATCCAAACGCCCGGCGATCGCGGCGCTATCTGCGCCTACCACCCGGGCGATTTCCGCCGGAGCACGAGCGATGGCCAGCACGTGCACGCCGTTCCAGTTGCCCTCTGGCGAAAGGCCGTAATGAAGCGTCAGCAGATTCCGATCGCCGGTATC
The DNA here is from genome assembly GCA_021838985.1 of Planctomycetota bacterium. Taxonomy (GTDB): domain Bacteria; phylum Planctomycetota; class Phycisphaerae; order WQYP01; family WQYP01; genus JAKCCC01. The sequence goes on along the minus strand of JAKCCC010000441.1, from coordinate 2,631 downwards.
GTCGCATACCTGTTGGAGCTGCTCCCATGACCAAACGTAATAGCGCCCCTCGCCGCCGAGACTATCCGCATCCAGGCTGCTGCCAAAAAGCCCATCGGGAGTCGCCATCGTTTCAAGAACGAAGTCCAGCGTGCGCCGTGCGACGCACTGGAAGTCCGCATTGGCCAACCGCCGCCCGGTTCGGGCATACACCGAGGCCAGCAGGGCGTTATCGTAAAGCATCTTTTCGAAATGCGGCACCCGCCAGCGTTCATCGGTGCTGTACCGGGCGAAGCCGCCGGCGAGCTGATCCCAGATGCCACCGGCCGCCATTCGCTCCAGGGTGATCGTTAGCAGGCGGGTCAAGGAATTGCCAGGATCGGGCAGCAGCGGATGCAGGGCGGATCGGACATCGGCCACCACGTCGCCGGGGGAGAGCGCCGGCGGAAAACCGGCCGCGGCACTCGCAGCGGATGGTTCGGAAGCGTGCAACCCGGCAGCTGGCTTGCACCCCAGCGCCGCCCACGCCGGCCTCGGCACTGGGCCGAGAGGCGAAAGATTCTCCAGACACGCCAGCCATAGCTCCAGCGCCTGATGGGGCGGAAATTTCGGCGCCCCGCGCCAGCCGCCCCATTGCGGATCAAAGCGATCCAACTGGTCCCGTATCGCTTCGGTCAGCCAACCGGTGGCGTCGGCCACCACCGGGGCGGACGTGCTGCGGCTGTGCGCGATCAAGGCTTCTGTAACCCGGTGGGCCTGGGCCAAAACTTCGGCCCGCTGGGTTTTCCAGGCCTGAGCGACGGCCCGCAGAACCTCGGGAAAACTGGGGCGGCCGGAGCTGTCCACCGGTGGAAAGTAGGTGCCGGCGTAGAACGGTTCCAAGTCTGGCGTCAACCATACGCTCATCGGCCAACCGCCGCTGCCGGTGAGCAGTTGCGTCGCGAGCATGTAAATCTCATCGACGTGCGGCTGCTCCTCCCGATCCACCTTGATGCTCACAAAATCCTGATTCAGCAACGCGGCAATCGCGTCGTTGGCGAATGATTCCCGTTCCATGACGTGGCACCAGTGGCACGCCGCATAGCCGACCGACAGAAAAATCGGTTTATCCTGGCGCCGGGCCAGGTCCAGCGCCTCCTGGCGCCACGGCCACCAGTCCACGGGATTATGCGCGTGTTGCAACAGATAGGGACTGTGGGCGCCCACCAAGTGATTGGACGCACGTTTCGGCGCGGTGGCTGTGTGGTCGGACATCAATCAATTATAGGGCGGGCAATTGTCCCGGGGGGGCCAACCCGCACCCGGCCGGTCATGCGCCACGCGGGGTGTGACAATCCACGGGTTCCGATGATTATTGCAACGAGTGCTTGGTCCCCGCTTAACTTTCAGGTACCCCGTCCGCTGCCGTTCACCGGGTCGCCGTGGGCGACTCGCTACGGTGAGCTGAAGGAGCACCGGTCACCGGCCTGAAAGCCGGTGCTGCGGGTTCGGCGGCGAGTCTGAGGCTCTTTCGCCAACCAGGAATTTATCAGTTGACAAAGCACCAGCGCGGGGGCGGGTGCGCCTGATGAACGGTTATCCCGGAATAATCAACCGCGAGGGAGCACCGGGCCGGCCCGCCGGATTCCTCGCACCCGCTTGCAGCGGCCCGGAGGCGTCCCCCGCCGCATCGCCCGGCTGGAGCGTGATGGCCGGTCCGCCGTTGATGCCGGCGTTGATCGCCTCCTGAACCTGGCGCATTAACTGCATATATTGGGTCTGCGCTGCGATCAGTTTTTTCAGCAGCGGATGCAGCGCCACACTTTGTTGCAGAGATTGCATTTGCTGTTTGTCCGCCAGGGCGATCGGTTGTCCGGTGGCTTCCATGACCGCCAGCGCTTCCATACCCTGCTCAAATTGTTCCAGCAGCTGGCGGGCCGCCACATCCAGTTCCAACTGGCGCGCCAAGTCCTGATAGGCTTGCACCACCGGATTTGCGGCAATAATCCCCCCCAGCCGTCGGGCTTCGGTCAACAATTGTTCGTCGGTCACGGAAGCCTCCTTCCTCTGGGCATTACTATAACCCACCCCGCCGCACGAAGCCATATCCCCAGGGCCTGCCCCTTGCCGAAAGCAGCTGGTCGGGGATACAATCTTTAAGGGCATTGGGCGCCACGTGACGAGCGTTTGCGCGCTATCTTGCGCAAAAGTGAACTTCAAGGAAGCGCCGGTTTAAAGGATTTTCCGCGATGGCCAACACCGCCGCCGCCACCAAATCCGACACCCTTCTGGGACGCCTGGTCGTGGATCAGGGCCTTTGCACCCAGGAGGAACTTAACGATTGCCTGGCCCTGCAAAGCCATGTCGGCGAATCGGGAAACTACCGCACCTTAGCGGGGATCCTGGTCGCTAATGGCTGCATCACCGAATCTCAGCTCCGGCGTGTCCGGGCTATCGTGGAAGAGCAGAAAGGTTTTCAGCAAATTCCCGGCTACCAGATACTGTCCCGTCTGGGAGCCGGTGCCATGGCCGTTGTGTACAAGGCCCGCCAACTTTCGCTGGACCGCATCGTCGCCATCAAGGTTTTGCCGCGGAAAATGAGCGAAACGCAGGAATTTGTCGACCGTTTTTATATGGAAGGCAAAGCGGCGGCAAAATTGAATCATCCCAATA
>JAKCCC010000440.1 GCA_021838985.1 Planctomycetota bacterium | reverse complement strand
CTTGGGGTTGATTTTCCAGAAGGGCCAGAAATGCACATCCTGCACCCGGCCGATATCGTAGCACTGGTCGATGAACAAACCCGTTTTAAGCGGCTGGGCGTATAGGCCGTGGATATAGTGCCGGCCGCCGGTAACCGTGCCGCAATCCACCGCCCGCCACGGGTTCAACAGCAACACGTTCATAACGGCCACATCCGAGGCCATCTGGCGGATTGTCCACGGATACTCCACCGGCGGCGCGGGGCAGGTTTGTTCCGGGTAAAAAACCGTCAGACCGCACAGGGCGCTGTTGCCATGCAGCGAAAGCAGCGCCGGTCCGTCCGGCTTGCCTTTACCGCCCACCGCCAGCAAACGGCTGCCACAGGGGGCTGCCGTTTGCCTGCTGGCGCCTCGATGCGGGGCGCGAAACACCCCCTGCAACGTTACCCCCTCGGGCACCCGCAGCGCCCCATCCACCCGGTAATCGCCCGTTGGCAGCAGCACCACATTCCCGCGCTGCCGCCCGGCGGCGTCCAGCGCCTTTTGAATGGCGGCCGTATCGTCGGTCGCGCCATCGCCGCGGGCGCCGAACCAACGCACGTTCAGACAGGCGTTTTCATCTGGCGCCGCCGGTGGTGCCGCCGGGGCGCGCCGCGGGCCTTGGGGTTCCGCCGACCAGGCGTGGCCGCCGGCCGCCACCGCCAAACCTGCTGCCGCGGCGCCCAAAAAATGACGCCGATCAAAAATTCGCCGGAGGGCGAATCCGCCCGGTTGCGGCGAAGGGATCGGTTCGTTGCAATCGAACATGTTTTCCGGCATAAAGGTCCTCCGGTATTTCAGACCATGTTGTTCGCCACGATTCTTTTAACGGCCGTTGCGGATGAGCCATCACGGATGGCTCCCGATCGATTACCCAGCAACTGGCAATTGGCGACTTGATAGGCGTCGCAGTTCCTGCCGATCACTATCCCGAAATCGTTGCCGTAGCCGCGACCGCTGCCGCCAAAACCGGCTCCCCCGAAGAAATGGTTCACCATGACCCCCGTGACCTTATCACCAATATGAATCCCCGCCTCTTTATTATGAACCCCCTCCCCGCCCTCGATCATAATGTTTTTAGCCGGGGCGTTTATGGAGATGCCGTTTTCCCCGCAAAAATTAACCTGTGGCGCGACCAACTGAATTCCATCGATCAGTCCGGTGCCACCGATGTATATGCCGTTTTCAGAATGGCTGCTGGCCCAGCACTGCGTGAAGGAGCAGCGGGCCACCACGCCGCCCCGGGGCGAGATCTTGATGCCGGTGGTCGCGGTATCGAAAAAGGTGTTGATGGCGTTTATCGAAAAAGCCCCCCGCCCCTTGGGCGGAACAATCAGCAGATCATGATTTTGCAGCATGATATCGCTGTTGGCGATCTGCAAGGCGCCGCAGTGAAGAACCTGTATCCCGCTTTGCGGCTTTATCCGGATTCCGCTGTGCGGATCTATTCCGGGAACATACATCACCGCGCCGTCCACCGTCATGCCGCCGGCATAGCCATCGACAATAAGCCCGTTGGAGCCGCCGGACTGCGGTCCTTGCCAACTGCAGTCCCGGATCATGGCCACATTGCCCAAGGCCCTTATGCCGTCGTGATAAGTTGAGAACAGGCAACGGCATAGGTTCTCCGTGGCGCAGTGCGTGGTCAAAAGCGCTCCGCTCCGGGCGGCGGGTGAGCCCATCAAGGTCATGTCGGAAAGGGTCAGGATGTTACCCGCAAGCGCGAAAATGGAGGCGTCCGGTTGGCGGTTGACCAGAAAAGTCGCGCCCTGCCCCGCCCCCGCCAACCATACGCCGCGGCCACTGAACTCCGCTTCAACCGGCGCGGTTACGAGAAACCGGCCCGCGGGGAAAACCAGCTTGCCGCCGGTCGCGGCTACCCGGGCGACGGCCTTCCGGAGGGCTGGCGTGTCATCGGTTTTGCCGTCGCCGCGGGCGCCGAAGGTGCGGACATCCAGGTAAGGCCCGTCGGCGGTGTCGGCAGGCGGCTCTTGCCGTGGGCGGTGGCCCTCCGAGGCCGCTACGCGTTGGGCTGGCGAACCGACCCCCAACTCGGCGCCCATCGCCGCCAAGCCCGCCAGGGTCGCGCCGCCGAAAAACCGGCGGCGATCCAATACCGGTGCGCCATCCCCAGTCATCCGTGTTGTTTCCGACATTTGGTATTCTCCTTGCCAGGGTACCAACCGGCCATCCCGCGCCACGGGATACGTGACAGATTCCACGGTGCGGGCGGCCAAGTGTTGATCGCAGCGGCCGGCGGGGCCGAAGCCGGCTGCATGGCGCCCGAGCGGAGCGCGGAACACCGTGTAGCACCGCATCCACACGCGTGTGCCGAGCGCGGCGTAGCCGGCTTGAGTCCCATCCGCCGTTGCGACGTTGGATGGACCAACAGGCTCTTTCCAGGGCATGCCCGCGTAGCCGGCTTGAGTCCCATCCGCCGTTGCGAACGGGGTTGGAACGACGCTGGCTCCGCCCATTCCGGCCCGCCACGTACGACAGGCGGGCTGGAAGCCCGCCCCCTTTCCGCGGTCACCAATCCATCCACGTAGGATTGCCATCCGCGGCGACACTCGTATTGACGATCCGGTTCGGCACCATACAAATGTCAAATGGGGAGGACAGCTGCTTAATCTCAATGGCGCCGGCGCCCAAGCCGAGGTTCCCCGTGCCCTCTTGGCTGGTGTCCGTGGTTCCATTGACCGGCACGACCGGGTTGCCTCCGTAATTGTGCCAGGTGAAAATGTTGTCCCCATTCTGGCCCGCGTACGGTGAGGTTTCCCAAGTCACATGATCATCGCCGAAGCCCACGTTCTGGCCGTCACCGGCATGGTTGCCAGAGTTGTAAATATATGGACCATACGTGTTGGCCGTTGGCAACGTGGTGGTGATGCGCTGATACACGCCCATGCCCGGGCCGTCGGCATTGGTCCAAGCCCCGCCGTTCAGGTAATCCACCGGCGCCATGTCGCTGACCAACGGCACCTGCGTATTGGCGCCATTGGTGGTCCACCACTGGCCGGGGGCGCCAAAATGGTTCTGCGATGACAACCAGGGCCACGCGAAGGCGCAAGAATAGCTCTC
>JAKCCC010000439.1 GCA_021838985.1 Planctomycetota bacterium | reverse complement strand
CCGCGTGTCGCCGGATTCGGGACATCGGTGTGGTTGCTGGATGGTGGTTTTGAGTTTCTGGTTTCTGGTTTCTGGTGTTCCCTTTTTCGGTGGGCCTGGTATGGGCGTATCCTGCGCGACGGCCCGGAGAAAGGCGGCCAGCAGGAGAATCGCCCACAGCGCCGCCGTCGGCCAACCAGCCTCCGCGGCCAGACGCACCAGCGGGTTATGAGGGTCTTTGACATCTTCCGGCGCCTGCGGCGCCTTGTAGCGCGGGTAGTAGTAGCCAAAATTATTCAGCCCCACGCCTAGCCACGGATGATGCTTAATGATCCGGGCGGCGCCAGTCCAGTATTGCCAGCGGAAGCGCAGGTCGCGCGTGGGCAGGGTATGGCGGCTTAAACCATAGGCCAGAATACCGCTTCCTGCCAGCCCCGCGGTCAGCAACGCCACCGCCACCGCTTTCCAGCGATGGCGCGTCAGGAACCCCCGCCACCGCCAGGCGAAAAGAAAAACCGCTACACCTAACACCAGCGTGGCCAGAGCGCCTTTGCTGCGCGTGAACACAACCACGGCCACCCCCGCGGCGAACAGAAGCAATGCAAAGATGCCGAGGAGAAATTGGTTTCCAGTTTCTGGTTTATGATTTCTGGTTTGTGGCCTCCGGTTTATGGTTTCCGGTTTATGGTTTCTGGTTTCCGGTTGCCGCCGCAGCGACTCCTCGATCTGGTTGGGGCCGCCGAGCGTGTTTTCATCCTCACCTGCGGACTGGATTTGCGCTCCGGGCGTAACCGCCGAAAGTCCCAAGGCCAGCGCCACCAGCAACAATGGCAAGAGCGCCTCGGCGAATACATCGCTTAGCACCAAAAACCCGCTGACCTCGTGGGCATTGAGCCGGGCATAAAAGAGCCGCGCCTGGACGCTGCCGGGCCGGATGCCCAACTCCGCCAGCCAGGCCGAGGCGTGCCGCTGAAACATCGCGCGCGTCAGCGGCAATTCCACAAAACGCTGATAGAATCCCTTCACGCACATAACCGCCAGCAGTCCCGCGAGCACGGCCACCACGAAGCCGCGCTTCCGCTGCGTCTGGCAAAGCCCACTCGCCAGCCAGCCCGCCAGGAGGGCCATGCCCACATCGCAGACCCCCAGAAGCGCGGCGAAACGGTTGGCGGCGCGGAAAGCGGAAAGCAGGGCCAGCGCCACCAAAACGGCGATTAAAAGCAGTTGCAGCATCGAGCCGCGGGCGCCCCGCATTCCGAGGCTTAAGGCGACGCCGGCCAGCGCCAGGGTCAATAGGGAAAAACCGATGAGTTCCGCCGCACCCGGATAGCGCAGCGAGGCCGCCAAATGGCCGGAGAAGCCGCCGGCCTGGCCCGCGTTAACCGGCTCGGCGACGGTTAACCGAAGGCACAAGATCAGCAGCAGCGCCCCGAGCAGAAGCCACGGCCACGGGCGCGGCGCCGCGGGATCCCGACCCCGCCGCGGTTGGAACGAGGCGCGCCACGGCCAGTGGATGCGGCGAGTCATCGGGTGTGTTCTCCAACCCGCTCCAAAATGCCCACCACGGTCAGAATGCTCAGCAGCTGCACCGCGATTAACAAGGCCCCCAACGTACCCACCCGGGCCAGCAGCGGGGCGGAAAGACCGCACGCCAGCGTGATGGCATAGATCACCAGCACCGCGCCGCGCGGGGAAAAACCGTGCCGCACCAGGCGATGCGAAAAATGATTGGTGTCGCCGACCATGGGGCTGCGCCCCCGCCGCAGCCGCACCCAACTGACCACCAGCAGATCGTAGATGGGCACCGCGGTCACCACCAGCGGAACGAAAAGATCGTACCAGCGCCCATTGCCGGAATAGTACGTGGTGCGAATGGTCAAAGCGGCCAGAAAAAATCCCAAAACCATGCTACCGCCGTCGCCCATAAAAATGCTCGCCGGAGGAAAGTTGTACGCCAGAAAGCCCCCCACCGCGCCCAGATATAACAACAATAAACCGCAGATAAACCATTGGTGAGTCAGCAGCGCGGCCAGGAAAAACATCGCCGCGCAGATGGCTGCCACGCCCGCGGACAGGCCATCCATGTTGTCCATAAAATTAAACGCATTGGTCAGCAGGACAATCCACAGCACGCTGGCGGCGCCGGAGAGCCACACGCCGCCCGGCACGAGGTGGTCCAGGAACGTCATGATGCGAAAACCGCCGGGCTCGATCCATTCCCCCCCCGCCACCAGGGCCACGGCCATCCATAACTGACCGAAAAGTTTGCCGCCCGCGGACAGCGGGCGGCGATCATCGCGCAGCCCCAGCAGGTGAATGCCCAGCGTACAGATAAGCAGCAGCAGCGCCAGCGGGCGATGGGCGATGACGCCTGGCACATAGGCTGGCGTGCCCGCGGGCAGCCAGGCGGCCAACGGCCCTTGGGTAAGCCAGTTCGCCGCGAACAGACCTACCAGCAGGGGCAGCGCCAGGCTCCAGAAGATGGCGATGCCGCCGTTGCGCGGCGTGGGTGCGGCGTGCACTTTGCGCGCGCCGGGCGGATCCATCATCCCCATCCGCCCGGCCCAGCGCCGCGCCAAATGGGTGCCGATGAGGCTCAACACGAGCGCGGACAGAAACAAGGCCAAGCCAAGGAAAAGCATTACCGTTACCCTGGGAATCGCGCCGTGGATCAGGTTAAGCCAAATCTTTCACCATGAAGGACGCGGCGGTGCAGCAAAAAGGAAAAAAGAAAAATATCCGCGAGCTGGTCGGCGGCTGGCGCTCCTTTCCTTACTTTTTACCTTTTACTTTTGACTTGATATTCCTCTATAACGCCGCGGCGCAAAATCCGGAATAAGCAGGGCCGCGGAAGCCATGCCGTGGTTGATGGTGGTTGTGGTGCGGACCTCCAGGTCTGCTTATCCGTCGCCCGATGGCTTGGTTGGGTCTCCGCTTGGTCGGGAGAGACCTGCACCACCGGGCCATCCCCGATGATCCATTCTGCATTCCTACTTACTTAGACACACCTCGTCGAGCTTGGGGTCATTATAAACGACCCTCCAGCACTCTGGCGATAGGCCCGGCTTTTTCGAGTATTGATTTTGAACGGTGGTCACGCGAAGCCGCGAAGGGCGCGAAGACGACCAAACA
>JAKCCC010000438.1 GCA_021838985.1 Planctomycetota bacterium | reverse complement strand
GCACCGGCCGCGAATCTTGCGGGGGGGGTCCGGTTTCGGCTTTCGGTTTTCAGTGCGAACGGGCGTCGCCGTAGCCGGCGTCGTCCCCATCGCCGCGGCGCGTGCCCGTGGGCGCTTCGTGAATGATGTCGTCACGGATAATGCGGATAAATGTGGAGTAACCGTTCCCGGGCTGTACCGGACCCCGCGCTTATCCCCGATATCCAACGGAACTATCCAGGAAGGCTCCGAGATCTCCTGCGGCAGCTATTGCATAGCCCGAAGGCCGCCGTGGGCGACTAAACTGCAGCGGCGGGTGAGGACCGCGCCAATCCCGATAGCCATCGCGCCCTGTGAGCGGTTACAACGCGGATACGCCCGGCGGGGTTCACTTTTCGGTTTGCGGTTTTCCGAACGCCTCTCAGCGGGTCGTTGGCATTGTGCGCTGCGCTGTCTTGCACGTATAGACCATCTGGACCGCCGCTGGCGGTTCGTACTCGCCGGGGCCGGGCTGGTATTGCTCTGCGGTGCGCACCTCGTCCGCGCGCAGCCGCCCGTGCCACTGCATCCACATGCGCTGGCCGTACAACTGGCCAGCCCTGATCGCGCTACGGCCCGCACGGCTATGAAACAGATCGCGGCTTATCTGGCCAGCGCGCCCTACCCCCAGTTCTGGCCGATGGCGTGGCTGTGGCCACAGGCGCTACTAAAAGGACGGCACTACCGGATGGTCCTGGCTCTGACGCTGCAGGCCATCTTGAAAGCGCCGGAAAATGCGGGAATAGTTGGCGCCGCCTTGCGCTGGCGCGTGCAGGCGCTGCTGCGTCTGCATCATCCGCGCCAGGCGCTGGCCGCGGCACGGGGTTATTTTGATGTCTGCGACACCGCGCAAACAGAATTGGCCCTGCTGCTCATAGCGCGGTGTTTGGACGCGGCGTATTCCGATCGGCCGCAGTTGGTACAGGCCTTTATACGACAGCAGCGGGCGGGGGCGCAACCGCTGGAACCGGGGGCAAAACCGCGAACGTGCCCGATCCTGCTGAACATCCGGATTAATCCAGCGCCTTTCGCCGCATGTCTGCGGAAAAATGCCCGGTTTGACGATCCTTTAAGCATGCAAGCCCGCGCCAACCTGCTGCTGGTGCTGGGACATGGCGCCGCGGCTTTGCGGGTATTTCAGCGCCTCCGGAACAGCTACGGCACGTATCCACAGTATGCGGAGAATATCGCGCAGGCGCTGAAAACCCGTGACGGCACGATTGGCAGTGCCAATGCCTGGATCCTTTCGCTTCACCCGGTGGCGCGGCGACTTCCGGGAGAGCACCGGAATTAATTGCGCTATTTTCGCAACGTGCGGGAAACTTATGCGTTATCCGCCTTGAGAAGAGGTACACGGACCTTATGACCACCCCTGCTGCAGTTGAAGCTTCACCCGTCGCGGCGCGGCGGACCAGTCCACCGGTGTTTCCCACCGTTGTGGAAAACCATCCGCGTCGTTGGCTGGTTTATCCCTTGTTAGCGATTTTTATCGGTCTGTTCGCCGTCGCCCTGGCTGGTTTCTATGAACCGACGAACCTGGGCGTGGATCAAAATGGTTATAACGTCACCGCACGCTTGTTGCTGCAACATCATCGCCTCTATTTTATCCCCCACAATCCGTGGCAATTCGCCGGGATGATGATGATCCAAACGTCCGATGGGCGCATCTTTGCCAAATATCCGCCCGGCATGGGGGTGTTGGGCGTACTCGCGTGGCTGTTCGCCGGACCGCATGGCATGTATCTGGTGGATCCGATCTGCGTGGTATTGGCCTGTCTGGTGAGTTTTTTCCTGTTTCGCCAGGTACTCGGAAATTTTATGGCGCTCATGGGCGTGATTTGGCTGGCCTGCAACCCCGTGACCCTGAGTTTCGCGGATGATTCCAATTCGCACGGCGCGGCGTTGTTTTTCACCGTCCTGGGGTTCTGGGCCCTGCTAAGCTGGTGGAAGCGAGGCCAACATACCGCCTCCCACGACCCACGGCCAGTAATGACCGACCAGGCCACCCAGACCAGAAACCTTTCCTGGAGCGGCGCCTGGCGGGCCACTTTGGCGGGACTGGCGCTTGGGTTCTGCACCTGGATTCGCTACACCGAATTTCTGTGGATTGCGCCGCTGCTGGCGGTCATTGTCATGCCCAGCCGGCGCCAACGGCCGCCGCTGCGCGAGTGTTTGCTGGCCTTGGCTGCTTTCAGCTTGCCCCTGGTGATTTTGGCGCTCATCCAGTGGGTTTCCTTTGGTGCGCCGTGGATCACCGGCTATGCGTTCTGCCGGGAACAGACGGGCTTCGGCTGGCAATATTTCGTCGGAGATCCAATCGGCCGGCAAGGCAACTGGCAGACGGTTTTGGAGCAGTTTACCAATCTAGGATTGTTTCTCTTGTTTCCACTGGCCCTGGTCGGCTTGGTGCGCATGTTTTTCAGCCATTGGAAGCTGGCCTTGGTGCTGGCCCTCTGGGCCGTTCCTAGCAGTTTCGTGTACATGTTTTACTACTGGGCGCCAAGCAATGTGCAAACCACCGGCTATCTGCGCTTCTTTCTAGATGTTTTTCCCGCCCTTATACTCGTGGCCCTCTGGCTGCTGGATCAGGCCATGGGCCGAGACCGTATCGTCACTGCGGTAAGCGTTGGATCCCTGACCTTGCTGGGCGCTGGTTATAGCCTGTACACCATCGCTCCCAATCTGCTGGCCCAATTCAACAGCAAACTGGCGCTGAAAACCGCGGTCGATACGCTGCGGCACTATGTTCCGCATGGCAGCGTGGTTTTCGCCGATGAGACCACCTGCGACTACCTCGACAGCATCGGCGGCTATCGGCTTTATTCGATCAGTCTTTTTCTGCCGCAGGCATTTTTTAGATATAAGCAGATCGCCACCGACCACGGACCACAGGGACTGCAGGAAGCCCGCGGCCGACTATACCGGCGACTTCTGGGCCACAAAAACGCCGCCGGCAAGTGGCGGCCCAAGCCGCGGCCGCGGATTCAGCGTGCCGAGCTGGCGCTGATTCAGACCGCACTGCGGCAACATAAGCGGGTAGTATTCCTGGTGCACACCAACGAACTGAGGCAGGTGGTTCCGCCAGCGGCGCAACTTA
>JAKCCC010000437.1 GCA_021838985.1 Planctomycetota bacterium | reverse complement strand
TCGCCTACCTGTTTGTGGTGGTGGACTACCTGCGCACTAAAAAAAACTTCCGGCCTGACGTGGGAACAGGCGTTACGCGCGATGCAACCATTCATCGTGCGTTCACGCGGCTTCTGTCCCTGCTGTCTAACGGAATTTGAGAACTTTTTGCCTGTGGCTACTTAACAGAGTAATATTAGCTCGGACTTAGCGCCACCGAGCACAGCGTTGGCGGAGATCCCAGCGCGGCGAAGCCGCGAGGAAATTTTCGATTTTCAATTTTTGATTGTACGCCGTAGCAGATCGAAGATCCGCCCCGCTGGACACGCTCCGATGTGCCGCAACGGCGCCGTAGTAGGCACCTTCCGATGTGCCGTAGGCCCGACGGTATGTGAAACCGGGGGACGAGCTCACGGTCGCCGTGGCGACTGAACTGCGCCGCGAAGGACGACGGTTCAACCGCGGACGGCGCCCGCCGTGGCGGGTAAACTCCGGGACGCGGAGGACGACGAAAAGGTCGTAGCCCCAAGGTCGCCGTGGCGATTAAACTACGCCGGCAACCGAAATATATAGCCCCCGCGTCGCAGCGTCGCCTTTGGTGACCTCTGCCGGGGGGGGTAGCGGCCCATCACCGAACCTGCCGTCCGGATGACGAAAAAACTTCCTATGGCGCAAAGATTTTGAACGATTGTGGCACGGAGAAATAAGGAGATTCGAATTACTGGAGGGGGCCATGGAGCGCCGCTGGCGATCCAGTGATTCATTCTCTACTGCCACTTGGTTGCCACTCCGTTGCGCTGGCCCCATGACCGTGATCATGAAATCCTGATTAGCGCCGCGGTGATTCGCTGAAGCTATCTAGAAATCCCGCGTTAGTGGGAAACTTTTTAAGGGCCGCCAACAGGCCCTCCATGGCTCGGACGGGATCGCGCTGCACCAGCTCGCGGCGCAGCAGCGCCGCTTTTTGCGCCTGCTGGGCCGAGAAAATCAGTTCTTCCTTGCGGGTGCCGGAGGCGGGCAGATCCAGCGCCGGCCAAATGCGCCGGTCGGCCAGCTTGCGGGAAAGCACCAGTTCCATATTGCCGGTGCCCTTGAACTCCTGGAAGATCAGGTCGTCCATGCGGCTGCCGGTCTCGATCAGAGCGGAGGCGATGATGGTTAGCGAACCACCGTGTTCGATATTACGGGCAGCGCCGAAGATGGCCCGCGGCTCCAGCAGCGCCGCCGAATCGACGCCGCCGCTCATGGTCCGGCCGGAGCTGCCGACATAATGATTAAACGCCCGGCCCAGGCGCGTCAGCGAATCCAGAACCACCATCACATGATGGCCGAATTCCACCATCCGTTTGGCCCGCTCGATCACCGTGCGGGCGGTGCGCACGTGGGAAGGCACGTCTTCATCGTTGTTGCTGGCCCAGACCTCCGCGGCCAGAGTGCGGCGGAAATCGGTCACCTCTTCGGGCCGCTCGTCGATAAGCAAAATGAAGACCTTCATGTCAGGATGATTGGTCAGCGTGGCCTGGGCAATCTGTTTGAGCAGTGTGGTCTTGCCGGTCTTCGGCGCCGCGACGATCAAGCCGCGTTGGCCGCGGCCAATGGGCGTCAGCAGGTCCATAATGCGCATGGACAGCGGCCCGCCGGGCGTTTCCAGGTGGATGCGTTCGCGCGGGTCGATGACGGTTAAATCGCTGAAGGCCGGCCTCTGCCAGTAGTCCTCCAACGGTTGATCGTTGATGCGCAGCACCTCGGTAACCTGCGGCGCCGGCCCGCGCAGCGGGGCTTTGGTGCGCGCGGTGATCAGCAGTCCCGGTCGCAGATGAGCCTGTCCGATCATTTCCGCGGGGACAATCGGGTCGGCCGGCACCGGCTTGAACCGGCGTTTCTCCTGGCGCAGGTAGCCACAACCCTTTTCCGCTATTTCCAGCAAGCCTGTGGTTTCATTATCAATCACGAAAGGTTTGACTCCTAAACTTTTTGTTTCATCGCTTACGTCTTGGGCCGCGCGCCGATACGATCCGGATAGTCGGTGATTACGCCTTCCACCCCCACGGCGGTACAAGCGGCAATGGCGGCGACATCATTGACGGTATAGCACCATAAGCGCCGCTTTTCGCCGGCAACCTGCTGCGCCCGTTGCAGCGTCAGCGCGGAATACGACAAGGCCAGAATCTGCGCGTCCACCTGTTGGCAAAGGCGCGGCAGACCAGGGCGCCAGCGATTCGCCAACAACCCCAACGTCAGGCGGCGCATGCACCGGTGCAGCTTGGCCAACAGCTGCGCCTGGAAACTAAGCACCACCGCGTGGTCCAGCACCGCATGATCGGCCAGCAGTCTGTGCAGCCGCTGCGGGTCCAGGGGTGTTTTTAATTCCAGCACCGGGATCGCGCGGCGGTCCATAGCCCGCAGGGCTTCCTCGACGGTGGGGATGCGTGTACCGGCAAAACGCGGGTGCTTCCAGGATCCCGCATCCAGCCGCAGCAACTCCACCCAGGTCCGTCTGGCCACCGCACCGTGGCCGTTGGTGGTGCGATCCAGGGTGGCGTCATGCAGTACGACCGGGATGCCATCGGCGGTTAAGCGCACGTCGAACTCCACCGCCGCGGCGCCGAGCCGAATGGCTTCGTCAAAGGCGGCGACGGTATTTTCCGGCGCGTAGGCCGATGCTCCCCGATGGGCAATGGCCATCACGGCGGCGTGGGCGCTGGTCTTCGCTGGTCTTATCACTGCCCAAGCTAATTGAAAAGAGGCGACGCCGCCGGATTATTACATTTGCGGCGCAAACCCGCCCCCTAAGAGCGCATCCCAGATCAGGCGTTACTCTCCCGTATCCAGCCACTATACACCGGCGCAGCCAGGCTTGCAACCCTCGTCCGTGGGGCCAGGGGTGAATCGATCGCCGAGGCAGATATAATAAGTCAGCGCGGCGGCGCTGACTCATGCCGCGCTGGAACGAAACGCCCCCGGGCGCTCGCCCGTTTTTGATCGGAGTGCAACCATGAACCATCGGATGAAGCGCCTTGCCGCCCAGGTCGTTTCCTTGATGATACTGACGGTGGCCGGCGGCGCGGTCGCGGCCGCGCCGGCACGTAAGCCTCTCTATCGGGTCGATCCGGTGCTGGCCCGAGGTTTGCGGTATTTGC
>JAKCCC010000436.1 GCA_021838985.1 Planctomycetota bacterium | reverse complement strand
CCATGGCTGTGGATTATCGCCGCGCCGTTGGGTGTGGCTATGTTCAGCACATTTTCGCCGACGTTGCTCATCGGGCAGGACCTCTTTCCGGAAAATCGGGCGCTGGGTTCGGGCATCGCCCTGGGGTTATCCAACGCCCTGGGTGCCGCCGGGCTTTTGCCACTGGGCTGGGTGCTACATGAATTTGGCGTGACGGCAATCTTCGGAATTTTTGAGGCCGCCGTGGCGGGCATGTTTCTTACGGCCCTGCTCTTTCGACCCCAAGTGCATCCAGCGCTGCACTGATCCGGGCGTTTCAGCGCGCTCGGCAAGTCAACGTATACTCAACGCGGCCTCTGACGATGCAGTATGGGGAGCGAAGGCTGCGGAGAGATGCTGATTTCCCGGCCATAATACGGAATCAGAGGTCCCATTAACAGCCGCGTAGCGTCAATGCCTTATTACAGGCTAAACGGAGTATAACTCGGCGGCCTGGACTGGTTTTCTGGTGGCAGCCTGCGGACGGCGCGAGGGGTGCGGCCGCCCTACTCTTCCACCGCGGGTTTGTACTGGGCCGCGATCTTAGCCTGCAGCGCCGCGGGAACCATATCATAGTGGGAGAATTCCATGACGAAACTGCCCTGACCGCCGGTGGCGCTGCGGAGTTGGCCATCGTACTGCGTCAACTCCGCCAGCGGCGCCGTGGCCCGCACCACCGCGGTGCCGCCGGAGAGAAGATCCGTACCGGTTACGCGACCGCGTTTCCCATTTAAATCGCTGCTGACGGCGCCCAGGTAGGCTTCGGGCACAGAAATTTCCAGCGTCACCATCGGCTCCAGCAAAATCGGTCGTGCTTTCAGTATCGCGTCGCGAAGGGCATATTTTCCCGCGATACGGAAGGCAATGTCCTTGGAATCGACGGGATGACTTTTCCCGTCGTACACCACCACCTTCATATCTTGGACGGGATAACCGCCCACGGGTCCCTGGTCCAGCGCGTCGTGCACCCCCTTTTCCACGGAACCGATGTACTGCGCCGGAATGGCGCCGCCAAAGACTTCGTTGGCGAATTGGAAGCCGGCTCCGCGTTCCAATGGTTCGACGCGCAGATACACTTCGCCGAACTGCCCGGCGCCGCCGGTTTGCTTCTTATGCCGGTAATGCCCTTCCGCGGGAACGGTGATGGTCTCACGATAAGCGATACGGGGCGGATGCGCGGTCACCTCCAGGTTAAACCGGCTCTTCATTCGCTCCAACATCACCCGCAGATGCATATCCCCCAAACCCTGGATAATGAGTTCATGCGTTTGTGGATCATGCGTGACCCGGAAGGTGGGATCTTCTTCCGTCAGCTTCTGCAGGGCCACCGAAATCTTGCCTTCATCGCCGCGGGTTTTGGGCGCTACCGCCATGGAAAACATCGGCGTGGGATAGCGCGGCAGCGGCATCTGCCAA
Source organism: Planctomycetota bacterium (assembly GCA_021838985.1). GTDB lineage: Bacteria > Planctomycetota > Phycisphaerae > WQYP01 > WQYP01 > JAKCCC01. The sequence goes on along the minus strand of JAKCCC010000436.1, from coordinate 1,696 downwards.
TCATCACCCAGACTCGGCGAGCGCACGATCTGATCGACGTGCAAATCCTCCACCTTGGCCACGGCCACGATATCGCCGGCGAACGCCGCCGGGCTTTCGGAATGTTCGCGGCCTTCGACCTTAAGAATATGGCCGGCGCGATGCGCTTTCCTTTCGCCGCCGCAGACGAAGGCGATGCTCGGATCCAATTTCCCCTGGAGCAGGCGCAGCATGCACAATTTACCGACGTAGGCGTCCGAGGTGACCTTGAACACATGGGCTAAAAGTGGAGCGTCGGCCTGGGCGGCAAACTCCACCACTTGCCCCGGCGCGCCCGCCTCCACGCCTTTGCGGCGCAGCCGCTTGGGCCGCGACGCCGGTGAAGGCACGTCCACCGCCAAGATATGCAGCAGATCGTCGATACCCGCCTGGGTTTTTGCCGAAGCAAATAGAATCGGCACCACGTGGCCGACGTTCATGGCCTGGATGAAAAAGCGGCGCAGCTCCTCCAGATCAATCGTTTCCCCGCTGAGATACTTTTCCATCTCCTTTTCGTCGACTTCGACCACCGATTCGACCATCTCCTGGTGAATTTTGCCCACCTCGCCGAAGTCGGCTTCGCCGGCTTCATGATCAAAACAATCGATCACGTCCTTGGCCCCGCCGCAGGGCAGGTTGATACAGTGTAATTCCGGGCCGAAGCTGCCTTTCAGCTGTTCGACCAGGCCCGGCAAGTCGCCGCCGGCATCGATTTTGTTAATCACGATCATGCGGGCCAGACCCATCTCTCCGGCGGCGTGATACAGCCGACGGGCATTGAATTCGATTCCCTGCTGGGCGTTGATCACGATCACCGCCGTCTCCACCGCGGGCAGTGCCGCCAGCGCCTGGCCGACAAAATCCGGGTAGCCCGGCGTGTCGATCAGATTGATCTCCTGGCCCTGGTAGGTGGCGAACATCAGCACGGAGTTGGTGGAATGCTTGTGCAGCCGGGCCTCCGGCTCAAAATCGGAAACGGTATTGGCTTCCTCCACCGAACCCATACGCGTGATGGCGCCGCAGCGATGGGCGATGGCTTCCGCCAGGGTGGTTTTTCCACAGCCGGTATGGCCCAGCAGGACAATGTTGCGAATGGCTTCCGGTTTAAAACTGGCGGCGGTTACGGCCATCGGTTTCGCTCCTTATCAGCAGCCTTCAGCTTGCCGCGAGCCGCGCTCCGCGTCCCGGCGGCTGGAGGCCACGGATCGCGGCCGCAAGTTGAGCGCGCATCGCTGGTGACGCCTTGCGGATCTAAGGCCCAGCCTCGCGCGGGACAGTATATACCGCCCGCGGTCAACATTGAAACGCCCCGGCCCGACCGGCCAGGGTGTGGCCGGAATTTTTGGCGACCGCCGGCCCGCAGCGCTAGCGCCAAGTCCGCCCCATCTTACCGGCGCCGAGCATACCGCCCGTGCGTATGTCCCCGCGCTAAAATCCGGCCAGACCCAGCAGCCACGAATCTTCCCACTTGTCGGCACGCCGTATATGTTAAACTGGCGGTTGGTTTGAACCGGCAGCCAGGCGGGTGCAGCGGCCATGCGGAAACAACGTTTGATTCTACTGTTAATCGCGGCGGTGGCGGCGCTGGCCGTGATCGCGTTGCGCCTGGCGCAGCTGCAGCTGGCCGAGGCGAAATTCTGGCGTGCCCAGGCCCAAAGTTTCAGCTATCGCCACTACG
>JAKCCC010000435.1 GCA_021838985.1 Planctomycetota bacterium | reverse complement strand
AATACAGCAAGCCGGTATTGTTAAACCCGGGTGTTCCCTGCAGGGTGGCGGCGTCGGTATCCGAAGCCGACTGCCACATGCTGATATTGGCGTAGGGACCGGTGGTCATGGCGGTCAGTTCAAGCTCGGAGTAGTTGCCCATGTTGACGGCCCCGCTGTTGATGTAGAGCAAGACCCCCGCGGAACCATCCAGAATACCGTGGCTGTCCGCGGAAAGATTGATGCCGCCGTCGATCCAGTAAATACCGGAAGCCAGCACATGCGAATGCGATATCCCACTGGGATAATAGCCCGGATCCAGCGGCGCACCGGCCACATTGGCATTGGCGGCGGTATCACTGAGCGCCGGCTGGGCTGGAGGCGTCAGGCCATCGGCCACGATGGGATCGGTTAAAACGCTGGAATTGGGAAATATGTTGCCGCCGGTAAACGACGCCACCGTCGGTTCATTTCCCACGATAAACATGTCGGTGCCGCTAAGCGTGGCGTTGGTGTTGGTTTGCACGGCATTGGAGCTGTCGGAATTCACATAAATCGAGCCGTTTTCAACCTGTACATTGGCGCCGGCATCGTGCAGATCTAACGTTCCCGGACCGGTTAAGGCGAGGGTGATAATGCCGTTGGGGGCGGTATTCGCCGCGATTGCCGAGCGTGAAACGTTGACCGTGGTAATACCGAACATCTGGCCGAAAAACAGAGGCAAGGCACCGTTGAGGGAATTGGAAGTCCGGCGAGCCACAACCTGGACGGCGTTGGGGTAAACGAGCGTAGGCGTGAACGTTTGCGTATCGTAGCGCCATACGCCAATCACGACATCGCCGCCGGCGACGTTGTCGGAGTTCGGCGCCAATTGGACCGATTTATCGCCCGCGGTGTTGGCGGCCGCGGTTTGGATCGCCTCGTCTTGGGCCGCAGCCGCGTTTTGTCGCAGCTGATCCGCCCCGGCCAGGGCCGCCGCGTCGGCGGCGTTCTGCAATTGATGCGCGCTCAGGAACACCCAGGCGGTGTCCGTGGCCAAGCCCATCAGGCCGATCAGGGCCAGCCCCGACATCGCCGTAAGAACCAGCGAGAAGCCGCGTCGGAAATATTTTTTTCTCATAGCTCACCAAGCGTTCCACCTTCACGGGTCAACGACCCGTGTCCTGGCCAGCGCGAATTGTTTCGCGGCCTCGGCGGCATCGTGCCGGGCCTGGCATACTACGCCCAAGTCGTAGTGCGCATCAGCCGGCGAGAGAATCAACCGATAAACCGATAAGCTCTGTTTATATTTTCCCATCAATCCCAGCGTCAGGGCCAGGTTGGCGCGATACCGTGTATTGGCCGGCTGGCATGCCGTGGCCAGAGTGAAATCTTTCAGCGCGGCCGCATAACGCTTCGTGATCAGACGGCACATGCCGCGGTCGTTGAGCAGTAGGCCGTCGTGCGGGGCGAGTTGCAGGCCCGCGTTCAAAGTATCCACAGCCAGGCCAATCTGGCGATGGCGCACCTGCAACTCGGCCAGATCGGAATAGACCGGCAGAAAGTCCGGATAGCGGTGGATAATCTCATACAAAACCACGCGGGCCACATTATCCCGGCCCTGAATTTCCAGAATCCGCGCCTCCGCGAAAAGCGTCTGCGCCGTAGGCGGGCGATGCGCCGCCCGCTCAAAGCGGCTGTCCGCCTGGACCGCGGCGGCGCGGTGGACCCCCATGGCGGCTGGCGCCGTCTGGCTGCAACCGGCCGACGCCAACAACACCAGACTGATCGCCAGCGCCGCGGCCAGCCACAGACTGATGGTCTTCAGCGGCCAGGACCGGTGGTTTCTGGTTTCTGGTTTCTGGTTTCTGGTTATGGCGGCGTTGCAGGCGCCAACACGACCGAGATGAATGGTAATCATGGTGCATCTCCCGTCAATACCAACTCCATACCTATGCCGCGCGCAACGGAGTTTGAAACAAAGGGCGGGGGCGGGCATGGGCTGCCCCGTTGCCCGCCTTCACCGGGTCGCCACGGGCGAGTCGCCGCCGGTGAGCTGAAGCCACAGTCCTTTTTTTGGACACCGTTCACCGGGCTGAAGCCCCGGTGCTTCAGGGTTGAGTGCGTCGGGCAGCTCATGGTCCGCCTCCGCTCATCGCGGCGCCTCCGCTGGCCGGGAAAGCGATGGCCCCGCCGCTGGCCCCACCGAAGGAGGGGGATTTCCGGGTAAGGTTCTTCACGGCGGTGTCGGACGCCATGCCCTGCCCTCCCGGCATCTGGTCTACAATCGTGACCAGGCCCCTGGCAACGCCGGCCGCGGCCAAAGCCTTGGTAACGGCTTGAACACGACGGGTGTAAAGGGCGCTGGCGGTACCGCCGCGGTAAACCGAAAGAACACCCCCATGGGTATCCTGGTAATGCCGTGCCAGCACGCCCAAATCGCGCCAGCCCAACGGGTTAAGCGCGCTGGAATCCGCCACAAAATCGTACGGATACAGCGTATGCTCGGCAATAATCCCGGCGCGAATCGCCGTATCCAGATTGTTGTTGACCATCCAGTAGTTGGCGACAACATGCTCGTGATCCGTCAGCGTGCGATCGGCGGGATTCACCGGCGCGGAATGTCACGCCGCCAGGCCCACAAGGCCGGCCAGTCCAAGCAGAGCGCCCCGGCTCAATTGCCATCCCCGCCGCCGCGGCCTGGTGGTTTGGGGGTTCCGATTCCTGGTCGTTGCCGCAGCGACTCTTGGATCTAGTTTTAGGTTAGCGTTTGGCATCCGTCAGCTCCTTGAGCATTTCTGGGGTTTCGTTTCGGCCGTCCGTCATCTTCGCAGGTCTGAGCATCGGTTTTTCCTGACGCCGCCGGTCGCGCCGGTTCACCGCGTTGAAAGTCACCGCAGCGATTCTTCGACGCGGTGCGTGTGATTCCTCATCTCACGGTCGCCCTGGCGACTAAACTGCGCCGCGAAGAACGCGAAAATCGCACTGCGGCCATTTCCATGTTCCTCACCCGGGTATGCTTCGCGTTATCCGCGGCACCCGTCCCGATTTCCCCTGTGCGGTCAGCTATCGGGAGCTCCTGCCATCGGGCGACATCGTGGCGCCATGTTTCATTCGCATCGGCGGGTGGGCCCGAAGCCGTCTACCATAGGCGCGGTGCGCGCCGGGATTA
>JAKCCC010000434.1 GCA_021838985.1 Planctomycetota bacterium | reverse complement strand
GGTCGTGGCAGACAAAACTCAATCAGTTTCGACGGCATAACACGCAATCACCAATATATTCCATTATAACAATAATCCAGTTGTGGAATGTAGCGTCACCCAATGGCTTGGGTTGCGCTTTCGATCGCCTCGACGGTCACCGCGACATCGTCGCTGCTATGGCTGGCGCTAATGAACCAACACGCGGTTGGCGAAGCATTCACATGCACACCCGTTTGTAATAAGGCGTGGCGAAAGGCCGCGTAGCGTTTTACATCCACATCCCACAGATCTCGATAATGCCGCAGCGGGCGTCCATCGCGGCTGAAAACCACTTGAAACATGGCGCCGTTTCCCTGTACCGCGCAGGGAATTCCGCGGTCATGCATCGCGCGACGTAGCGCTTCCATGCACGTGCGTCCATGCTGGTGGATGGTCTCCAATACCCCCGGCCGTTCCAACTGCCGCAAGGTGCACAGCGCTGCCGCGGCGCATAAAGGATTGCCATTGTAGGTTCCCCCGTGCTTGACGCGGTTGGCGGCGACGAGTTGCATGATCGCCTGCTTTCCGCCAAAAGCGCTGATGGCAAACCCGCCGCCTAATGCCTTGCTGAATATCGCCAGATCGGGGATCAACCCGAACGCCTCGGCAGCTCCCCCGCGGGCCAGGCGAAAACCCGTGACAATCTCATCGAAGATCAAGATTATTCCGCGGCGGGTGCATTCGTCGCGCAGCCAGGCCAAATAACCCGCCTCGGGCGCCAGGCAGGCGTTGTTGGCGACCACCGGCTCCAGAATAATGGCCGCTAATTCCCCGCCATGCCGCTGCAAGATCCGCTCCAGCCGCGGACGGTCATTAAACGGTGCGATCAAGACGTCTTGGATCACGCCGCTGGGAATGCCACGCGAATGGGGTTGGCTGATCGGGGCGTCCAGAGGGCCGGCTTCGGCCACCGTGGGCCGGTTGCTGACCGCCAGTGCGTCAACCCAGCCATGATAATGTCCCTCAAACTTGAGCACCCGCGTCTTGCCGGTATAGCCGCGGGCCGCCCGGATCGCTCCGCAAATCGCTTCCGATCCGGAATTGGCGAACCGCACCAGTTCGACGCCCGGAACCATGCGGCAAATCTGTTCCGCCAATTCCACTTCCACGGTATTGCAAGTGCCGAACATAGTGCCGCGCTGCAGTTGGGCGTTGACCGCGGCTAAGAGTTCCGGATGGGCATGCCCCAGAATCGCGGCGCCATAACTGAGCAGATAATCGATAAATTCGTGCCCGTCGGCATCCCAAATGTGGCTGCCCTGGCCGCGGGTCATATACAGCGGATACGGCCACGGGCCGGTGACCGTGGCGCGCGCGGAACTACTGATGCCGCCGGCCAATACTTTTCGGGCGCGGGCAAACCAGCGCTGGGATTCTTCGGCCGGCGCGTTGCAAGCCGCCAGACCCAGACTGGAAGCCGCTGCGGCCATGGTTTTCATCAGTCCGATTCCTTGGGCTGGGTCCAATCCCAGGCCAGCAGCGCCAGTTGCCGGGCGGTGTCACGCACGCTGGCCAGTTCCACAAATTCATCCACCGCGTGCGCCTGCGTCAAATGGCCCGGCCCCCAGATCACGGTGGGCGTGGAGTCTAAGCGCCAACGCAGCGCGGCTTCGCAGCCGGAGTTAAAAGCGCTCCAGCCCCCCCATGCCACGCCCGCCTCGGACGCCGTGACAATCCGCTCCGCACTCCGGCAGAGCGGATGATTCGGCATGGTAATGTGCCCCCTATACTCCTCTACAAACTCTACCCGTATGTCGTCAGAACGCAAATGGACCTTACCACTATGCCCGGCCAGCGCCTGCGCAAACCGTTCCTTCCAGACGTCCAAGTCGTCCCGCGGCAGCAACTCAAAATAGCCCTCGGCGCTGGCCGCGTCACAGATCATTCCCTGGCCGGTTCCGCCTTCCACCCGATCCACCGTTATGGGGCGCTGCAGTGGATACGCCGCAAAAAAGGGGTCCGGCTCCATCCACTGAAATTCCGCTTCCATCCGTGCCAAAGCGTCCAGAACAACGCGCAGCGCGGTTAGGGCGTCCCGCCCCAGCCATTTAACGGTGCCGTGAATCGCCTGCCCCGAAACACTGATGCGAAACCGCAAACCACCGCGCGAGGCGCAGCGCGGCAGCCCATCGGTCGGCTCTAAAATAACCGCGGCCGCGGCATGATAGCCCCGGACCAGGCTGGTCCAGGTGCCCAGACCAACACAATTTTCCTCGCCCGGGACCAACTCCAGTAAAACGTCCGCCGGTAAGCCGTCCGGTACCACCTCCCGCAACGCCAGCAACGCCAACAGGCCGCTGGCCAATGGCCCTTTGGCGTCGCAAGCTCCGCGCCCATAGATGCGGCCATCGACCATGGCCCCCGACCACGGTCCGCCGAAGCGCCAGCGCTCCGGATGAGGCGCCGCCACCACGTCACTGTGTGCGTTAAAAATCAGACTGCGTCCGCCGCCGCGGCCGGGCAGGCGGATGATCAGCGTGGGCCGTCCCGCCAAAGGTAGAGACGCGCTACTGGCGCCCATAATGTCGGCTGGCGGCTGCCGCGTTGTTTCAAAAACGTCGGTCTGGAACTTGTGATCCCTGGCCCAATCGGCCACGAAGGCCACGAGTTCCGCTTCGTTTCCACTGACACTGGCGATGCGAATCATCCGGGTCAGGGTGGCCGTTAGCCCCGGCCAATGGACGTCAATCGCCTGAGTCAAGTGGGCTGATTGCTCCTTAGCCTGCGGTAAAATCAGTTCGGACATCGCCATACCTTTCCCGCGCGGAGTCGTCAAGGAGCTTGAAAACACCCTCTTTTGGCCCGACTATTTCCAGCTGGGCGAACGCCGCCACCCGCAGGCCTGTCTGAACATTCGGATAATCGGGAAAAAACACGCGTATTCCGCCACTTTTCCCGCAGCCTTCCACTGCACAGATAATTTACGCAACCTTGCGGCGCTCTTGATTGGATTGCCCTGACCCTACCCGTAAATCCGTCGCCAAATCGATCACTGGCGCGCTGCTATCAATAACACTCAACGAACGGCAACCGAAAAACTTATCGTACAGCGCGACCAGTTCTGGTTGCCCCCGGCGAAGCGGAAGAACCCGGCATTCCAGCCGGGAAAGG
>JAKCCC010000433.1 GCA_021838985.1 Planctomycetota bacterium | reverse complement strand
GGTGATACGGTGTTTTGATCCGTGCTTAAGCTGTTCCACCCACGCCCTGGGGCAGATGCCGCTGCGGGTGGAATTGTTGGGGACCCACGGGGAGGTGTTGGATGTATCGCAACGACCTTAAGCGCCACGCGGTGGGCGGCGCCGGCACGCTGCTCATCGGGTATGGTAATCCGCTGTGCGGCGACGATGGCGCCGGACCGGCGGTGGTGCAGCGGCTGGAGCGCCTGCTGGGCCGCCAGGCGGGCGGGGCGATCACCTGGCGGATCGAGCGCCAGCCGCTGCCGGAGCTGGCCGAGCCTATCAGCCGGGCGCGACGTGTCATCTTTATCGACGCGAGTGTCTGCCTGGCGCCGGGCCAGGTTCAGGTGCACCGGCTGCGGGCCCAGGATCCGGAGTATTGCCTGGGCCATCACCTTAGCCCGGAGCAACTGCTGGCCCTGTGCCGGGAGGGTTTCGGAGCCTGCCCGGCCGAGGTATGGATGGTGGCGATTGGCGCGCAAAGCCTGGCCCTCGGCGATGAGCTTAGCGGCGTGGTGGCCCGGACCATCGAGCGGCTTTGCCGGCATTTGCAATATCGGCTGCAGCTCTGGATGCGCCATGAAGCGCAGCGGCTAAGCGAGATGGAATCTTTCCCGCGGCTGCGCTTTACCGGAACCCCGCTGGGAATGGACGGGGCGAACGGAAAGTGTTAGCCTCCCGCTGGGTCAACGGATGCGGCGCTCCGGAGGCTAATCCGGAGGTCAATGGAGAATGAAAACGGTCATAACCCCGAACCTATGCCTAGCCCCAAGGTCGCCGTGGTGGCTAAACTTCAGCGCGGGGCTTGGGCCTTGCGGCGGTGACCGGCCCCGTCGCTGCGGTTTAGTGGCTCGTGGCGACCTCCGGGCTAGGAGCGGTACGACTGGGCGGTTTTTAGAACAGGGCGCACTTTAGAAAGGATAACTCGGATGGCTTCTGGCACTATTTTAACTCTCGACGGCAACGAAGCCGTCGCCAACGTGGCTTTTCGCACCAGCGAAATGGCGGTGCTTTATCCGATTACGCCCTCGAGTCCGATGGGCGAATCGGCCGACGATATGGCGGCGCGGGGGCAGAAGAATATCTTCGGCGGCGTGCCGCGCATCCTGGAGATGCAGAGCGAGGCCGGAGCCATCGGCGCCGTGCACGGCGCGCTGCAGGCGGGGGCCGTATGCACCACCTTCACCTCGTCCCAGGGCCTGCTGCTGATGATTCCCAATATGTACAAGATCGCCGGCGAGCTGACCAGCTTCGTCATGCACGTGGCCGCCCGCACGGTGGCCACCCATGCCCTGTCGATTTTCGGCGATCATTCGGATGTGATGGCCTGCCGCTCCACCGGTTTCGCCATGCTGGCCTCCTGCAATGTACAGGAAGCGCAGGATCAGGCCGCCGTGGCCCTGGCCATCACGCTGCGCAGCCGCGTACCGGTGCTGCATTTCTTTGACGGTTTCCGCACCTCGCATGAAGTTAACCGCATTGTGGCGCTTTCCGATGACGATTTGCGCGTCCTGATCCGCCCCGAATGGATCGACGCCCACCGCCGCCGCGCCCTCACACCGGAGGCCCCGGTGGTGCGCGGCACCGCCCAGAATCCCGATGTCTTTTTCCAGGCCCGCGAGGCGGCCAATCCCTTCTATGACGCCCTGCCGAAAATCGTCGGCGAAGAAATGGAGCGCTTCGCCCAACGCACCGGCCGGCGTTATCAACCGTACGAATATGTCGGCCATCCCGAGGCCCAACGGGTGGTGGTGCTGATGGGTTCCGGCGCCGAAACCGCCGCGCAAACGGTGCACTACCTGGTCGAGCGCGGGGAAAAGATCGGCGCGGTAATCATTCGCCTATACCGGCCGTTTGTGACGGATCAGTTTATTGCCGCTCTGCCGCCGCCGGTCCGGAGAATCGCCGTTCTGGATCGCACCAAGGAACCGGCAGCGGCGGGTGAACCCCTGTATCAGGATGTGCTCACCGCGCTGGTGCAGGCGCGGCATTCCGGCGCGCCGGGACTGCCCCCGGGCGAATGGCCCCTGGTGCTCGGTGGCCGCTATGGCCTGTCCAGCAAAGAGTTCACCCCGGCCATGGTCAAGGCGGTATTCGACGAACTGGCGGCCCCGGATCCCAAGCGGCGCTTTACCGTGGGCATTGTGGATGATGTCACGCATTTGTCGTTGCCAGTCGACGCGGATTTTGACATCGAACCGCCGGAGGTGGTGCGGGCCATGTTCTTCGGTTTGGGCGCCGATGGAACGGTGGGCGCCAACAAGAACTCCATTAAGATCATCGGCCAGGAGACGCCGCTGCACGCCCAGGGGTATTTCGTCTATGACTCGAAGAAATCGGGCGCGATGACCATCTCCCACCTGCGCTTCGGCCCGCAGCCTATTCATGCGCCCTACCTGATCCGCCGGGCCAGTTTCATCGCCTGCCATCAGCCCCAGTTTCTGGAAAAAATGGACATTCTGGAGGCCGCCGCCCCGGGGGCGGTGTTTCTGCTGAACGCCCCCTGGCCAACCGCCCAGGTGTGGAATCAATTGCCCGTGGAAATCCAGCAGACGATCATCGACCGAAAGTTGCGCTTTTTCGCCATTGACGCCAACGGCGTGGCCCGGCGGGCCGGCATGGGCGGGCGCATCAACACGGTGATGCAGACCTGCTTTTTTGCGATCTCCGGCGTGCTGGAGCGCTCCGCCGCCGTCGCCGCCATCAAGCGGGCGATTCAGAAAACCTACGGCAAGCGCGGCGAAGAAGTGGTGAAACGCAATTACGAAGCCGTGGATCAGGCCCTGGCGGCGCTGCACGAAATTCCGGTGCCCGCGGCGGTCAGTTCGAGTCTGCATCAGAGCGGCTTCGCTTCGGAGGCCATGCCTGATTTCACCCGCCGCGTGCAGGCGGTGATGATGGCGGGCAAGGGCGATCTTCTGCCGGTGAGCGCTTTTCCGGTGGATGGAACCTGGCCCACCGCCACCACCCAATGGGAAAAACGCAACATTGCGCTGGAGATTCCGCTGTGGGAACCGGCCCTATGTATTCAGTGCAACAAGTGCTGCTTCGTATGCCCCCATGCCGCCATTCGGGCCAAGGTGTACGACCCGGCCGAGCTGAAAAACGCGCCGGAAAGTTTCCGAGA
>JAKCCC010000432.1 GCA_021838985.1 Planctomycetota bacterium | reverse complement strand
GGCGCCGGGGGCGCCTGGCAAGGTCTTCCACGGTCGAGTGGAAAGCATATTTCCCGTTTCCATCCAGGATCAAAACAGCAACAGTAACGCGGCCAACGCCAGCGCCACCAACATGGTCACCTTTGAGGCGAAAATCGAGGTGTTGGGAAAGGAAAAAAAGTGGCTCCGCCCCGGCATGACCGCGGATGTGGATATTTTCGCCGACACGCTCCACAACGTGCTGTACCTTCCGCTGCAGGCGGTGGTGGTCCAGAACGGGCTGGATACCGTGGCCGTGGTTAAGCCGGACGGGGACGTCGTAACCACAACCGTCACCCTCGGTCAGCGCAACGACACCGACTGGCAGGTTCTCAGCGGCTTAAAAGAAGGTCAGAAGGTTCAGGTGCATCTGGGGGGAGCGGACACCATGTGGACACCCTGGAAGCATTAAAGGGCCGGCCATGCTTTTGTGGACTACCATCAAGTTGGCTTTGCGCAGCATGTTGGCGAACAAGTTGCGCGCCATCCTGACCATGCTGGGCATGATTATCGGCGTGGCGGCCGTGGTCGCCATGATGGCCCTGGGTAATGGCGTACGGCAAAGCATCCTGAATCGGATCTCCCGCATGGGCAAAAACACCATCATGATTTTCCCGCATAGTCCCACGATTCCTCCGGTGCTCAACGGGCAGCCCTTACCGTTAACCCTGGGCGACGCCCGATCCGTCCTTGGCATTCGCGGGGTCAAGCGTGTTTCGCCGGTGGTCGCCCAGTTTGAACCCGTCAAGTGGGAAGCCGATTTTACCCGCTGTAATGTCATCGGTATCGCGCCCACCTGGCTGAAAATCCATAATTTTCAAATTCAAAACGGCCGGAATATCAATGACTTCGACGTGCGGGATCTGGCGTCCGTGGCGGTGATTGGTCCGGAAACCGCCTCCCGCCTGTTTGGATCCATGGACCCCCTGGGCCGGAAAATCACGGTGGGAACCGTACGCTTCCAGGTCATAGGGGTGCTGGTGGCCAAGGGCCGTCAGGGCTGGTATGATCCCGATAATCAGATTCTTATTCCTTATACCACCGCCATGACCGATTTGTTCGGCCGCACGGTGGCGCTCAACAATATCAGCATCCAGGTCGATCACATGGCGGATCTGCAGCGCGTCCAGATCGCCTGCGAACATCGGTTGCGCCGACGCCACGACCTGATCGCCGGAGATACCGATGATTTCTGGATCTCCAACCAGATACGGATTATTCAGATCGCGAACCGCATCGGCGGAACCATTACCTGGTTTCTCGGCTCCGTGGCGGGTATCGCCCTGCTGGTCGGCGGCATCGGCATTATGAATATCATGCTGGTGACGGTCACGGAACGCACGCGCGAGATCGGCATTCGCAAAGCCATCGGGGCGCGCCAGCGCGACATCCTGCGCCAGTTCCTGGTCGAAGCGGCGCTGATCAGCCTACTGGGCGGCCTGATCGGAGCCGGGGCGGGGGTCGTGGTCTCCCATTACGTGCATATTCCCCGCTGGCATACGCCCGGCCGGGTGGAGCCGTCGATGGTGCTTCTGGCGCTGTCCATTTCCGCGGCCATCGGCATTTTCTTCGGCTATTATCCGGCGCGGCGGGCCGCCCGTCTGAATCCCATTGAGGCGCTGCGACATGAATAACGCATGGCGCCTCCGCGTATATAGCCCCCGCGCGCAGACCGGGAGTGGTGTCCCCCATGGCAAGTCCACCCGCGGTTCTCGAGGCCGTTCCTCCTGCCCCCGCGGACATTCTCCAGAGGCGAGTCTTCTCTCCGCGGAGCATGGAAAGGGTTGTAACGCCGGCGTCGGCCCGGCCCGTGCGCACCAATCGCCACAGTTTATGCGCTGCCGCGGGGCGACTCGCTGCGGCGCGAGGCCCGCCCCCTCTTTTCAGAACAGTTGGACGGCCACCCGCCGAGTGACGCGGCGCCTCGCCTGGGCGCTGGCGTTCCTGGTCCCGGCCACGCTGGCCGGCTGCCGCTCCATCCATAGCGGCGGCTACGAAAATTACATGCACGCCGCGCTGGAGCATCAGATTATTACCCAGGCGGGGTTGGCGGCCGCCAGGCGCCACGCCGCCCACGCCGCGCTGGATCCACCGCCCGGGGCCAACGCCGATCCTTCCGCACTACCCGCCGGACCACTGCAATTGTCGTTGCACCAGGCCGTCATTATGGGATTGACCAACAATCCGTCCCTGGTGGTGCAACGATTTTCACCCGCCATCGCCCAACTGGCCGTCGTGGCGCAGCGCGGCGTTTTTGATCCGGTGTTAACGGCCCAAGCCACCGCCGGGAAAAGCCGCCTCCCGGGCAGCGGGGCCGCCGATGCGGAAGCCGCCCAAGCCGGCGTCGCCGAAAACCTGCCCACCGGAACGAGCATCCAGGCCGGCGTTAATACCAACTTCAGCGACACGGAAGGTTCCGGCGCCGGCCAAAGCGTCAGCACGGGTGCTTCCCTGACGGTGACCCAGGCCCTGCTGCAAGGCGCCAGCTTGCGGGTTAATCTGGCCGCCATTCGTGAGGCCCAGATCGGCCGACGCATTTCCGATTATGAGTTGCGGGGCGTGGCCCAATCCATCACCTACCAGGTGGTGCAAGCCTACTGGGCCTACGCCCAAGCCCGCCAGAACGTGGCGATTTTGCGCCGGGCGGTTACGGTGGCCAAGGAACAGGAGCATCAGACGCGGGAATTGATTCGCGTGGGTCGCACGGCGGCCTCGCAGTTGCCCGCCGCCGCGGCCGAAGTCGCCACGAACCGGGAGCAACTCATCGCCGCCCAGGGCGAACTACGCATCGCCCGCCTGACGCTGCTGAGTTTGATTATTCCCGCCGGCGGAAAATTTTGGACCGGCCAAATTCATCTGCTCAACCAACCCCGCGCCCCGAAGCCCCACGTTTCGGCGCGCCTGTCAGCGCATGCCGCCTTGGCCTTGCGCCTAAGCCCGCTGCTGAACGAAGCACGCCTCCAGATTGAAAACGGCCAACTGCAAGTCGTGCAGACCCGCGATGGCTTGCTGCCCAAATTAGACCTGTTCCTTACCCTCGGCCAAACCGGTTACTCGGCCGCGTTTTCGCGGTCGGTATCCAATTTGGCCGTGGCTGGCGGCTATTCCGTGTTTGGCGGCCTGCAGTTC
>JAKCCC010000431.1 GCA_021838985.1 Planctomycetota bacterium | reverse complement strand
TGGGGGGGCTGGCCCGCGGCGCGGCGCGGGATTGAACCGCGGGTGACGATAATGTTGCGGCGGCGGTCCAGCTGCGAAGTCCATGGCCTGCCCCCTTCTCTATACCCGCCAAGGCGCCGCGGCGCGCGGGTCCCCCGGATGCGCCGCATCCACGGCCTGCAACGCCTTTCTCTCTTCTTCAGTCAAGGCGGCCGGTAGTTGGATCAAAATGCGGCACAGTTGGTCTCCCCGTCGCCCGTCGGGTCCCGCCACGCCATGTTCCCGGATCCGTAATTTTTTTCCGCTGGTGACACCGGGCGGAATGCGCAACTGCACCGGACCATCGAGCGTCGGCACCCGGACCGTGGCCCCCGCAACCGCCTCGCGTAGGGATATGGGCAGATCCAGAATGATGTCCTGACCGTCACGGGTGAAATACGGATGCTCTGAGATGTGGATCACGATAATCAGATCACCCCGGCCCGCGCCGGTAGGCGAAGGCTGGCCGCGGCCGCGGACCCGCACCTTGGAACCCTCGCTCACGCCCGGAGGAATCTTGACCCGGATGGTTTCCGAAAAGGCGCGCTGGACGGTGTCGAAACGCAAGTCCAGGGTCGTGCCGCGTGCCGCCTGTTCCAGGCTCAAGGTGGCCTGATGCACGATGTCCGCTCCGGCTGCGGAGGGGCGGGCCGTGGAATCAACCGGGCCGCCGCGGCGGCCGGTGGCACGACCCCGGCGCGAAAAATCGGCGAAGGATTCAAAGAGATCGTTAAGGTCCACTTCACCGAAATCGACGGTAGCACCCCCCGGCGTGCGGGTGGAATAACGAAAACCGCCCGTGCGGCGGCCGGAGGCGGCCGCGGCGGCCGCCGCTTCGGTGGCGGCGGCGCTGCTGACGCCGGCCTGGCCAAATTGATCGTACGCCTGGCGTTTCCTGGTGTCACTAAGCACGTCATACGCCTCCTGCACCTGCTTGAAGCGTACCTCCGCGGATGGGTCGTTGCGATTTAAATCCGGATGATATTGCCGCGCCAGCCGGCGATAGGCGGTCTTGATTTGCTCCGCCGACGCCGTCCGGCCGACCCCCAATACTTCGTAATAATCCCGTTGCGCTTCGGCCATATCGCGTTCTCGCATGAATTCGAATGAGCTTACCAACCAGAAGCCGCACTATACTGCACACGACTATTAATGATACATTCCAGAGGCTGGGTCAGCATGCATTTGGCCCAGAAAAGCGGCGGGACGCCGCTTCTACCTTGACGAACGGTACGTCTCAGTAGGAGCCGTGTGTAGTATAAATCGCAACGCCAGATGAATGCGCCCGCCGCAGGCACGCGCCGGGTGCCGTCACGTCAGGCGGTGAAACCCCGACACTGCGCCGCGTGCCTGCCACTGTCGCCAACCGAAAGTTGCGGTTCTACCGTGGTAGCCATGTGCTCCTGGTCAACGCAAGTCGCTTTCATCCAAGAGCGTAAAGTGGGCATCCGCGAGCACCGCGCCGGCCAGCGCGGGATTATCCACGTGAATGACCACTGCTGGAAAATGCCGGCCGGTGGTGAGCAGGGCGTAAACATAGTGAATGTCAATTTCCGCGCTTAACAACGCCTTACTGATGCGTGCCAAGCCGTCACCGGGAACGCCGTTGCTTATTTCCACGGCCACCAGTTCACATACTGAAAAGTGATAGTCACGGTGTCGCAGGGTCTGCGCGGCCTGATCGGTATCGCTGAAAACGAACCGTACAATCGCACAATCAAACCCCTGCACCACGGTCAGCGCCAGGGTGTTAATGCCGGTATTGTCGAAAATGGCCATCAAGCCGGCCAAAACGCCCACGCGGTTTTCCACAAAGACCGAGACCTGCCGGACACAAGGTGTATCCCGGCCGCGCTGGGTCAATGGCTTTTCGCGAAGTTCGACCATACCGGCGGCTATTATACCGCGCTGTGCCGAAGCGTACTTGCGACCCGCGCCAGGAAGTAGATTTCGGGGGAGATGCCGGTTTTTGCCCTGCAACTGGGGCGTTAGGGGCGTACCTGGGCCACCACCCCGACAAGGTGCTCCAAAGCCGACTCCTCGATCGGGCGCGTTGTCAAACGACCCATTTCGGGTTGGAGAAAGAGCCCCAGGCTCGCTATCGAACCCGCCGCACCGGCGTTCAGTTCGCCCCGCCAGTGGGCGGGCAGGCTGTGGCGAGTCGCCCGCGGCGACCCGGTGAACGGCGGCGGACGGGGTGGCCCACAAGTTAAGCGGTGACAAAGCAGTAGTACAGTCTTCGAAGGGCGCGGGATTATTTGACGCGGCGAAATAATGCTGGGCGGAAGTTGAGAAACATTCAGGCGGCGGCCATTGCCTTCGGTGATTGCACCAGTTGCTTGGCCGAAACATTCTTGCTGCGGTTGGCGGGGATTTGGCCTTCCATCAGGAGATACAGAAATGGCGGAAAAACTGCGACTAAAAAACGTCCGACCCGGTAGTAAATGCTGGCGGCTTTAGCGGAGAGCGAAAAGACTGTTACCGAACATCGTGAGGATGCGGGAACCCCTGAAGAGAAACTCGCCGCGAAGGCTGTTACGGCAGCTGTGACTGCAGCGGAGGAGCTTTCCAATCGCGGCGTGGTGCAGTCGATGGGGAACTCCAATCCCGCCTTGGACGGTTGCTGGGAGAGCTTTCTGACCGGCTTGAAGAACAGATTGCCCGGTACACGCAGGCGTAGCGGGCGATTCTCGCCAAAGATAAGGAACTGAACGTACCACGGAATCGCCGTACGCGAATCTGCAACTCCAGACACCGCCCGTGCGGCGGCAGGGCGCGCAGGGCGCGGACGTGACGGCGGTGGACCTGCGCGGAATGCCGGCCGCAGGTGAGACAAGCCTGCCGCGCCGTTGTAGATAGCCGGCTGAAGCGAACGGCGTCGGGAGCGATGCGAATCCCGTCGATCGTCCACGCGGCCGCCCCTGGCAGCAAGGGAACAGATCCCATGGTGGATTCCTTTCCGCAGCCCTCGTGCCGATCCGTCAGAAGCCGCCATGACGCATTATATTCGTGGAGATTCCAGGCCTGGGTGCGACGGTGGATCCGAATGAAGCGCCGGCACGCAAACTGCGGGAGAACCTTTTAACCCGCCCGGTGACACCGGCTATGGCCGCCCGAAATCCGTCTGGACGTTTCGGTCTCGA
>JAKCCC010000004.1 GCA_021838985.1 Planctomycetota bacterium | reverse complement strand
TCATGAAGTCAGGAGTGGTTGAAAGTTGTCCTTATTGGGTATCGGCCCATATCTCACCTCGTCTTAGGTGACAAAGCGGCAGCAGCAACGCTCGAATGTCGGGCCTCAGATCCAAGCGTGGTAAAGGATTGTTAATCATCGCAACCATCATCATCCCCATTGGTGCACAAAAAAACACCCGCCGGTGAAGCCAGCAATGCCCAACCCGGGACCACACGAGGGGCGAGCCCCACCCCCGCGGCCACCAGGCGGCCCGCCTTATGGCATCCTTGCCGCGAAGGACGGTTTACGCGCGCGCCACCGACAAAAAGTATTCCATCAATTCATATCCGGCGTTCACATGCAGATCGCTATCCTGGGCCGCCTGTTCCGTGAAAGGCCGGGCCACGGCACTGTGGCACTGCTTGCCGGCGATGGCAAACGGGACAGGGGCGTCGTGGTGCTTGCGGCTGGAGCATTCCGTGGCATGATCGGGCATGACGAGAACCCGCCAGTCCTCACCGAAAGTTTTCAGCTTGGCGACGACCGGTCCAACCACGTGCCGATCAATGGCCTCCAGGCTGGCGATTTTGGTGGCGAAATCGCCCTGATGGCTGGCTTCATCCGGCGCCTCCACGTGGCAGCAGACCAGATCGTATTCATCCAGGGCGGCGCAGGCGCAGCGCCCCTGGGCGGCGTAGTCGGTGTCGTGGTAACTGGTGATGCCGGGGCATTCCAGATTTCGCCAGCCGAGCAGATTGGCGATGCCGCGCAACAGATCGACGGCGGTGATCATCGCCCCGCGCACCGCAAAGCGTTCCTGGAAAGAGGGAATTTTGGTGGCCCGCCCCTGGCCCCAGAGCCAGATATCGGTCGCCTCATTTTCCCCCAACTGCCGCCGCACGACGTTGATTTCGTGCGCTCGCAGAACCACGCGGGCCCGGCGCATCAGGTCCAGCACCAGGTCCGCCCCAGGACCACGGGGCAAGTGGGGCTTGACCGGTTGATCGGGAATGTCATGCGGGGCAGTGGTGTGCAGTTTGGAAAAATCGCCGCCGCGCACGGTCAGCAGGTGGCGGTAGCTTACGCCACGGTGGAATTGCACGGGCTGGAGGGTTCCCGCGGGGAGCAAGGCTTGTTCCAGCGAGCCTAGTAACTGGCGGGCCTCGGTATCCTTGATGTGGCCGGCCGAATGATCCACCATTTTGTCATCCACGATCGTGACTAAATTACAGCGCAGCACCCAGTCCGCGGCATCCAGCTGTAATCCCAAGGCGGCGGCTTCCAGCGGCGCGCGGCCGGGATGATACTGCGCGGGATCATAGCCCAGCAGACACAGCATACATACATCACTGCCGGCGCTGAATCCCGGCGGGGTGGTGCGCACCGTACCGATGCGACCGCTTTGGGCGACGGCGTCCAGGTGCGGCGTGTCCGCGGCCTGCAGTGGCGTTTTTCCGCTCAGTTCTTTCAGCGGCGCATCGGCCGCTCCATCCGGTATGATAATGGCGTATTTCATATTCACTTGCGTCCAACAACGCTGGCGGCGATAGCTTCGTAGAGCGCGTCGGGGGCCGGACCCGCACCGTTGGGCCAACCTAAGGCGCCGAAGTCGTCCCCGGTCGCCTGGCCAAACCCCTGTGGGTCGCGCCGCGGTTCAAACATTGGGCCGAAGAGCCGGTCCCGCAGCTCGACTTCACCGCGGGTTGCATCCGCAAACTGCACCTCGAACCGCCCTTGCGGCCGGGCAGATATTCTTCTAACAGCACACATGGCGTGACTCCAGTGTGGTTCAATCCATTGCAGCGGTTGGTGAACAACTGCCAGCCGCCAATCCGCAAGCAGTTCCTCGCGGTCCTCCGCCGCCCATTCCGGGACCATGGCCGTGGCTCGCCGAAACAATCGTCCGCCACGAATTGCCAGCGTTTCTATCATAATCACCGCCGCATCGTTTCCATAGCAGGCATGGACATGCGGCGGCGCATGATCGTCATAGTACATCCTGATGAAAATTCCACAAATGTACGAATGGTTGGCATCACGAGGTTCTACTAGAACGTTTCACAAAACATATACTATTGCTTACCTGCGATGAAAAGAGATAGTATGTAGAATAGTGGGCATGGCAAAGGAAAGCTAAACCAATTGCATGCGGTGCCGAGGAGCGGCAATTGTTGGAACGTTCGTCTCGCAGCCGTACGGAGTCCCGGCAGGGGGGCGAGCGTGCCCGTATGGTGCTGGGATGTGTGGCGGATGTTGCGGTGCAGCAGACCGCAGAAGAGTGTCGCACACGTCCGAACACAGTTATGAAATGGCGGAATCGGTTTGTCCGGCTGGGGCTGCTTGGATTGCAGGACAGCCCGCGTCCAGGTGCTAAGCGGAAGTACAACAAGAGCTTCCGAAATCGTGTCCTGGAGAAGTTGGAACTACCGCCGCCGGGGCAGGCCACCTGGGATGGTCCGTCCCTGGCCAGGGAGAATTGGCGGTTCGGTCCATGCGGTCTGGCGGGTATTGCGAAAAGAGGGGATTTGCCTGCAACGGCAACGTTCGTGGTGGGTCCGCACCGATAAGCAGTTTGCCGCCAAAGCGGCGGACACTGTGGCCCTGTATTTGGCCCCTCCCCAGAACGCAATCGTACGGTCGTGGATGAGAAACCCAGTATCCAAGTCGCCGAAGAAGGCGACTCGACAAGGCGAGCCTTGGAACGCAAGACCGGCTAGGTGGAAACGGACAGCAGCAAGATTGTTCGGGGCTACAAGAGCACCTCCAAACGCCACGGGACATTGAATCTATTTGCCGCCTTACAAGTGGGCACAGGGCGGGTTCATACGGCCATTCCCGAGCGTAAGCGGCGCGAAGAGTTCCTGCGATTCATGGATACGGAACACCAGCTTGTATTTCTTACTTTTTACTTTTGCCTTTTTGCTTCGCAGCCATGGACGGCCGTGGTTACCAAGCCGCGGGCCATTTCCGGGTTCGACGCGAAGTGGGCGTGTATATAGGAGCCCAGGACGTTATGGCGCGCATAGCCCTCCGCCACGTTATGCCCGTCGCGTCTGCGGCGCACCGTGTAGTGGTAATCGATGCCCGTTGGCTGCGCTGGTTCCATGGCCGAATATCGGAATTGGTGGCCGCGAAAATATAATTGCGCCTGCCCTAAAATCGAAGGGGCGCGGGTCTGGACCTCCACGTAGCCCAGGGCCTGCAGCTTATCGAACATCCGGCAGCGGCTGGGAATCAGTCCGGTCATGGCAAAGCTGGTTCCATCCCGGCGCACGATCGCCTCCGTCAAATACATCAGGCCGCCGCATTCGGCGTAAATAGGCCGTCCGGAGGCGCCAAAATCGCGGATGGCTTGGCGCATGGATGCATTGGCCTGCAACTCGCCGGCGAATTCCTCCGGGTAACCACCGCCGAGGTAGAGGGCGTCAACGGCGGGAAGACACGCGTCGGCCAGCGGCGAAAAGTTCACCAGCGTGGCGCCAAACTGTTCCAGCAGTCGCAGATTTTCCGGGTAATAGAAATGGAACGCGGCGTCGCGTGCAATGCCGATGCGGCAGTGCCCCGCCGCTGTCGGCGCCGCGGACGCCAGCGCCACCGGCAACGGCCCGGCGCTGCGGGCCAGGGCCAGCAATGCTTCCAGATCCACCCAGTTTTCGGTCAGGCGCGCCCAGCCTTGCAGCAGCGTTTCGGGGATAGTTTCACGATCGGCCGTGCGCAAACCCAGGTGGCGGGAGGGAAACGCCAGGCCGTTTTCCTGCGGTAGTCCACCGAGAACCGTCAGCGATCGCACCGCCTGGCGGATCAAATCCAAATGGCCGCGACTTCCCAGGCGATTGCAAATCATCCCGGCTACCGGCACATCGGCGGCAAAATGCTTAAATCCATAAGCAACCGCCTCGGCGGTGCGGGCCAGGCCGGAAGCATCCAGCAGCAACACCACGGGCGCCGCCAGCCACCGGGCGATCTCCGCGGTGGAGCCGCTGTCATCCGTGGCCGAGGCCCCATCGAACAAACCCATCACGCCTTCAATTAAGGCCAGGTCGGCGCCGGCGGCGGCATGCGTGAACGTGGACAACACGCCGGCGCGTCCCATCATCCACCCATCCAGGTTGTAGCTGGCGCGGCCGGTCAGGCGCGCGTGATACGTGGGGTCAAGATAATCCGGGCCGCACTTAAAGGCGGCGACCTTCAGCCCGCGCTGTTGCAGCGCTCCGAGCAGGCCGACCATGACGCTGGTTTTTCCCACGCCGCTGGCGGCGCCGGCGATTACGATACGGGGAATAGAAAGGGTTTCGATCATAAGGTTTTCAGGAACTCCGCCCCGCACCGGCCTGCAGCAGCGCTTCGGCCAGCGGCAAATCGTCCAGCGTCGTTATTTTAATGTTGACCGGCGAGCCGGGAGTTCCCATCACTTCGCCGCCGGCGTTTTCGACCACTTGGGCGTCGTCGGTGACCGCGGTGGTTGGCCCGGCGGCGCGCAGCTTCTCAAACGCCTCGCGCAGCAGCGCAGCGCGGAAACATTGCGGCGTCTGGGCCTGAAACAAACCGTCGCGATCCACCGTCTGCCTGACCAGGCCGCGGTCATCAACCCGCTTCAGTGTGGCGGCTTCGGGCAGAAGCGGAACGGCGGCGCCGTGTTGCCTGGCCACTGCAAAGACAGCATCGATCACCGCGGGCGGCGTTAATGGGCGGGCCGCGTCATGGACGGCCACGTAAGCGGTGGCCACAGCGCCGTTGGTCAATGCCAGATAAACGCTTTCCCACCGGGCCTGCCGCCCCCCCACCACCACCGTCAGGCGTTTGCCTTTCAGCACCGGCGCCAGATGCCGGCGATAGGCTTCCAGACGGTCCGCTCCGGTGGCCACGACAATATCCGCCACGTCGGCCCGCTGGGTAAACAGCCGCACCGCCCGCTGCAGGACCGACCAGCCGCCCAGGTCCGCCAGCAGCTTGTCGGCTCCGCCATAACGCCGACTGTTCCCCGCGGCGGGAAAAATGACCGTAAAATCAGGGGCATCCATGGGCGCCGTCCGAAGAATCCAAATTTCCAAAAGATTACCCGGATTTTCGCAGCTTGCCCAGTCCGGCCGAGCCGCAGCCAATTTTCGGCGGCGCTTAAGAAAAACGATGGAGTTGGCCATCGGATCAGATATAGTTGAAACTCCTAATATACAATCGAGTAAAAATCCCTATGGTCAATTCAGGGAAATCCACCGAAGAAAAAACTTGACTTCGAAAAAGCGGCGGTCTATACTTCCATCATGGATACCGGTTACCTATACCAGTTATCCTTCCGGGGCTTGCCGATGGCAGCAGCCGGAATCGATGGGCAGCAAAGCCCTGTTCCTGTTTTGGTGCGCTTGTGACGGATGCCTGTACAACCATTTCCCGCCGCGGCGTCAACGGCGCTTCGAGCGTCTATCAGCGGCTGGCGGCGAAACTGCGCCGCACGATCACGGATAAGGCGTTGGCGCCGGGAGCGCTGGTCGCTTCCGAACATGAGCTGGCGCGGCGTGAAGGCATCAGCCGCAAATCCGTGCGCCGGGCGGTGGACGTGCTGATTCGTGAAGGGCTGGCGGAGCGCCGTCCCGGCAAAGGTTTGTATGTGCCGGAGAAGGCCAGGGCCGCCAGCACCGCTGCGGCCGCCGGGCCGGTGGCGCAGATTGTGACCCCGCTGTTCAAAGGTCTTTGGGCGGATGCGGCGCAAGGCGCGACGGACGTGGCGCTCAGGGCCGGTATGCGGACCGAGATCCTCGACACCCACAATCGGCTCAGGTCAACCGTCCGCGCGGTTTGCGACTTACCGCAAGGGAGATCACATGGCGCGGTTATCTTTTCAGTACACCGGGAACGCTTTGCGGACGCTATCTACGAGTTGAGGGCGAGGCGCTATCCTTTCGTTCTGGTGGACGAAACGCTGCGCGACGTGTCAGTCCCCAGCGTAGTGGCGGACAATTACGGCGGCGGGTATATCGTGGGCGAGCAACTGCTGCGCCTGGGGCACCGGCGGATTGCCTTCGTAGGGCCGCTCCACAGCGACACGGTACGGGGGCGACTGGATGGCCTGCGCGACGCCCTGGCCGACGCCCATGTGCCCTTGGGTCGCCGCCTCGTCAGGAGCGTCCCGGACGAATTAGACCAGGGCCGCGTCCCTGATAACCTTTCCGATGAGATCGTCCGTCTCGCGTGCGGAGCGGACAGTGTAATCCGCGACCTGCGGACCAGCGGGCTGGCGGAGATCAGCCGCGCCGTCAAGGAGCTTCTTAGCCTGTCCGAGCGGCCGACGGCTATTTTTTTCTACCAAGACACTCCCGCCGCTCAGGCTTGCGCCATCCTCCGCAGCTTGGGCGTGCGCGTCCCGGAGGATATCAGCGTGGTGGGCTTCGACGGCACCACGATGTCCCAACTGGTTCGCCCCACGCTGGCTACAGCTCGGCAGCCTGCCTATGACATGGGCGTCGCCGCCATGGAAATGCTGCTCGACCTGATGGACGGGGACCCGATGGCGCGAGGATCAAGAATGAAAGCGGGCGTGGTTAACCGGGCGGCCCGTACGCCCGTTGCGGCCCGCGACGGGTTGGAGGCCAACGGATGCGCCGACACGCTGACGTCGGAACACGCGCAGGCGGTAGACGGTCGGAGAGTCGCCCCCATGGAGACCGAGGCCCCACTCGCGGCTGTGAAGGAATCCAGAACCCAACCCGGCATCTGGCACCGCGTGTTGCCTGTGACTTGGCAGGATGGCGAATCCATCGGTCCCGCGCCGGGCGCGGCGGGAGATTTCACCACAAAGGACACGAAGAACGCGAAGGCGACCGATGGATCACGGTCGCCGTGGCAACTAAACTGCGCCGCGAAGAGCGCGAAGGACGAGTTAGAGAACCCCGGGACAATGGTCGCAGCGAAGTGAACTCGGCAAGGATGTTAAGGGATCATGGAAAGGGTATTTTCGCCGCCTTCGCGGCGCAGTTTAGTGAGCTGCGGAATCGTAAGCACCGCGTTTGAACGCGGTGAACCGATGCAGACGGGGCTTAGGTTATAGGGCCAGCGGGCGGGCGACCGTAAAGGAAAAAAGGCGACGGGAAGGAAACGGAAAGCGAAAACCTCACCCGCCTCGGCCAGAACAAATTTAATAGGAGACGCCCTATGGCACGGCAGGATTTACATCTTCGCGGCGGTGGTTTGTTCGCGGAATTCCGGGCGGCGGTCGCCGGGAGCCGCAAGGTTGCTCCCCTTTTTCCGAAGGAGTCCGTCATGTTTAGCTCAATGAAAACGGATCGCGGAGTCGCCAGGGCGACGAAGTTAACCCTGGATACTGGTAATAGTGGCTCTCTTTTAAAGGAGATTACCATGAGAGTGTACCCAATCCTTCAATCCGTAGTCGCAGCCGTGTTGTCCCCGGTTACCTGGCTGCTTACTGCTGTGGCCCTGCTGCTGGATTCCATGGTGCTGAGCCTGGCCCGGGGGCTGGGCGCCTACGGCGACCTGGAATCCCTGGTTAGGCGCGCCGGATTCCGGTCGTGGCGACGCCGTTTGAGGGGTGCGTTAGGATTTACGTTGATCGAGCTGCTGGTAGTGATCTCGATCATCGCGATCCTTATTAGCATCCTGTTGCCGGCGTTGGCCAAAGCCCGGGAACTGGCCAACCGGGCGGTCTGCATGGCCAATATCCGCGGGATCATCCAGTCGATGGTGACCTACGCTCAGTCGAACAACGGCACCTTCCCGTTCCAGCGTTGGGCTTGGAGCAATGGGAGCACCGCGCCGTATCCATATGTCGGCAGCAACACCGGAGACTCCGGCTGGGTGTTCGGCCTGATACCGACGGCCCAGTCCGCCGTGCAGGACAACTACGCCAAACCCCCGACGAGCCAAACGCTACCCCAGCCGACCATGTGCCTTTGGCAACTGGTGCTGCTGGGGTACAGCAGCCCGGCCAGCTTCATTTGCCCCTCGGACCCCCTGGCCCCAGCCCCGTCCCTCCTGCATACCGAGCCGCAGATTTGGGTTAACGGCACACCCCGCTACTACCTGAACTTCGGCAACTTCGGCGCAAAACAAAACGCGGTGTACCTCGACGGCGGCGGGTTGAGCTACTCCGTCGCCTGCCCATTTCCGTATACCAACGCCCCCGATGGCGACGGCATTCAGATGGACGGACCGCCGGGGCGGTGGTGGACCACCGCCGGCGCCACCAGCGATGTTCCACTTGTCAGCGACATGGCGCCGGCGGACGGCGACACCAGCGTCAACCGGCCTGCGGACCGGGCCGACGGGCCGGGCATGGGCATCTACCAGCGCGTCACCACCACTTTGCCGACGGCCAATAGTTATGGCCCGTACATCTACAACTCCGGTAACCACGCCGGCGAAGGACAGAATGTCGGTTTCGGCGACGACCACGTGACTTGGGAAAGATCGCCCTACGACGGCCAGCTCAGCGACAACATCTTCACGTGGCACGGCTGGACCCGCGACTACGGCATCAATGGGACCACGGATACGCAGCAGGTAGGGGTCACGGAACTATGGTGGCAGAACGGATGGGTTCCCGTGCAGATTTCGACTTTAGCCCCGCCGTTTGACACCTGCATGCTACCGGCGCGAACGGTGAACCCCGCTGCAGCCGCCGCCGGCCACGCGTGGTGATTCCCCGGGGCGGCGCCCCCGGGGAAGCACGCCCAGCCGGCTGAGGCAGCCGAGCGGTCGAAGGCCGGCAGGGGACAGTCCCACGCGGCCCCCGTCCAAAAAAAAGTGGGCGGAGGTAGAAAGGACAAATTGGTGGAAGTTGCCGTCTATTATTTTCCGAGTTGGCACGTAGATCCGAGAAATGAGGCCTGGCACGGCCACGGCTGGAGCGAGTGGGAGTTGGTTAAGAATGCCCAGCCGCGGTTTCCGGGCCACCAACAGCCGAAGGTCCCTGCTTGGGGCTTCTTCAACGAGGCGGACCCCGCCTGGGCGGAACGGGAGGTCGATTTGGCGGCGGACCACGGCGTGACCGCCTTTTTATACGACTGGTATTGGTACAACGACGGGCCATTCCTCTGGCGGCAGTTGGAGGAGGGATTTCTGCGGGCGAAGAATCGCGGGCGTCTGAAGTTCGGCCTGATGTGGGCCAACCACGACTGGCGCGATATCTTTCCCGCCCGACCGGATGGCAGCCGGCAGCGCCTGCTCGCATCGGGTGCGGTTGGGCGGGCGGCCTGGGAGGGACTGACGGACCACGTTGTGCAGCGGTATTTTCCGGAGCCTAACTATCTCCGCATCGAAGGATGCCCGTACTTCTCGATCCTCCAGCCGGAGATATTTTGTTCGGGCCTTGGAGGACCCGCGGGGGCGCGGGACGCGCTACGCAGTTTTCGGGAGAAGGTTGCAAGGGCGGGGTTCCCGGGGCTGCATTTGAGCGTAATGGCGCAGGGGTTGCTAGCGGGTCTGCCCACCGGGATGGCAAGCCGTGACGAGTTCATCGAATGTTTCGGCTTGGCGTCAATCGCCGAATACACGTGGGCGAACTGTCCCGGCTACCCAGACCTTGATGCCAACGGTTTTCCGGCGGTGAGCTACCCGAAGGTTGCGGCGATCGGCTACGCGGACTGGCAGACACAGAGGCAGCGCTGGCCGATTGACTATTACCCCAACGTACCGATGGGGTGGGACCCGTCGCCGCGCAGCGCGCAGTCTGCTCAATACGAAAACCGCGGTTATCCGTTCTGCACGATATGGAAAGATAACACGCCTGATGCTTGGCGTGCGGCGCTCCAAAGGGCCAAAGCGTTTGTCCAGGCGGGGCGGGACAAGCACAAAATGGTCACGCTTAACGCGTGGAACGAGTGGACTGAAGGCAGTTACCTGTTGCCAGATCGCGCGCATGGAACGGCATACCTAGAAGCGGTGCGGGACGTGTTCGGCTCCGAATCACCCGGAGCCGGCGAAACGCCGGATCCGGCAGCGGAGGCCTCAGGTGCCGGCGTCTGGCGGTAGCTACGCTTAGGACACCCGCGCCCGCAAGTGGGCAACCTTTTACCGAGGAGGAATCATATGTTGCGGTATTTCCGTTCGGCCGCGCGGGGCAGGAAAAGATGGCTTACGGGTGGCTTGCTTGCCGGCTGCTTGGCCGCTCCGCTGCCGGCGGCAGCACAAAGCGCGCATGCGGCTGCGCTGCCGGTTTCTTACAACAATCCGCCCGCGCGTGTGGTTTGGATACCTGCGGCGAAGTGCCGGGATACCAACTTTGTGCCCGGCGTGATCACGCGCGGACAGCGGGGCTGGTTCTGCGAAAGCAACGCTGGCCGCAAGGTGCTCGACCTGGCCTCATGGCGTTTGCCCGACGACGGCCCCTACTACGCGCGTTTCCACTTTTCTCTGCCCGCGACCGGCAGATACGTGCTCTATCTGCGTGGCGAGGCGCCGGGCGTCGTGGGAATCAGCCCCATCACGTGGCAGGTCAACGACGGGCCGGAGCGTCTCCAGCCGCGAAATGGCAAGCTGTGTACGACGGGGGTGCTGGCCCACGGGCCGCCTGGCGCGGCGGGGTGGCTCAGGTCAGTGGTACGACTCGGAACGTTTCAAGGGCGCAAAGGCCCCGACACGATTACCATTCGCGTCCGCCAATTCGCCCACGGGCTTCACGGAACCCTTACTTGGTTCGGTCACGGGCGCGGCGGAACGTACTATGCCCTGGAGGCCGACGCCCTGTTGATCAGCCGGGCCGGGCCAGCACCGGTCGGCGCACCGGCTCCGGAAGAGGTCCCGGCATTTTGCAAGGGCCAGATGGCGCGCGTGCTGCGGGCCATCGACAGGGGACAACCGCTAACACCGCGTTCTGCCGCACCGCCGAGGTCGCAGCTGCGGGCCATGCGTGCGGGCATGCTGCAGGTCGTCCTTAACGGGGCCACCGGCGGTTTTCAGACCGTCGCGCTGGGAAACCGGAGGCTGCTCAGCGGCGTGGCGCCGCCCGTCGTGCGCATCGGGTTTGTCCGGCGCGGCGACGGACCGCTGCAACCGGGCCAGGTGCAGCCGGCGGTGCGGTTCGGGGGCTTTTTCCTCCCCGCCCGCGGTCAATGGGCGAGGGACGGCCGAGGCTGGTTGTTCCACACCGGCAACGGCCTGGTGCGGGTAACGGTCCACTACCAGCCGGACGCCGCCCATTCGGAGATCCGCTGCTGGGCAGTGGTTCGCAACCTGGCCCGCCGGCGCGTTTTTATGGTGTCGCTCGGCCCGCTAGATGGCATCAACCTGCCCGGCGGAATAAGCCGGACGACCTACCTTTTAGGCTCTTACGGTTCCCCCGCCAACGCGCTGGGCCTCCATCAGGCCTTGGTTTCTCCGTCCAAATTCACGCATGACTGGGCCTGCGTCTTCGACGGCAGCGTAACCCTTTACACGATGTGGCAGGACCGGCAGCTGCTCGACACTGTCGCCTCTTTCGGCCGGCTGCCATCCGGCGGGCATATTCGGTTCACAAAGTTTCCTAAGATAAGGCCGGGGAAGTCATGGACAACGCCGGTGTTGGTTATCGGCGCCGATCGGACCGGGGGCTGGTACCATGCCGCCGATCTCTTTCGCCAGTGGTTCTGGTCGTGGGCCCACCGGCCAGCGTACCCGAAGTGGTTCCGCTTAGCCGGCGGCATGATAGAACCAAACTCCTGCTGCGTCGCCAGGCTGGCCATATACCCTCCCGGCAAGCGCGGCATCGAGAGTCGCATGTATTCCATCGGCTACACATCGCGCCTGTGGGGCGAAAGCCCGGCCGTCGTAAAAATGGCCTTTGCAGATCCAATCAAATACGACCTGCTGCTCCTGCGCCGATACCGACGGCTTACCGGGCTTGGCCTGGTCTGGGAGGTGCGGACGTGGGCGGCACGAACCGTCGAGAGCTGGTATCCCCTCAGCTACAGGCTGAGCATTCGGCAGCTGCGCCAGCTGCGGACTGTCCTCGCCGCCTTCCACCATGCTGGGGGCCGGGTGAGTGTCTACACCAACGCGATAGCGATGTCCCGTGTGGTCCCAGCGTGGGAGTTATACGGTAAGTGGCTCGCACTGGTAAAGGCGGACGGCTATCCAGATTCCTTCGTAAACGGTCTCGGCGGTAGCGGCCACCCCATGGCCCTGCTTTCCCCGGGTCGCCGGTGGGCGAAACATTTTCTGGCCGCCACGAACGAAGCCGTGGTGTTGGGCCGCATAGACTCGGTATACCTCGACCTGCTAGGTTCGCTGTCGCTGGTTCCCAACTTTCGGCGAGGAACAGCCAGCTATGGCGACTGGCGCGCGCGAGAGGGGAGATTTGTGCATTACCTGGTTGAGCACTGGCGCCGCAGCAACCCCACAATTACCACCTCGATGGAGTCGTCCAACATTGCGGTACAGCAGTACGGAACCGTGCCCGCTGTGCTCTATTACAACATCTGGCACCAAACCCTCGCCGCGCAGGCTGTGTTTCGTTACACCTTTCCATGGTTCCACAACTTTGTTGGCTACGAGCACACTGCGTTCTTTGCGGGCCAGCCTGGTGCTGCGCAGGCAGTCGATCAGCTTCGGAACGCGGCGGCGGCGTGGCTCTTGGGGGACCCGGTGTGCCTTGCCGCCAGTGTTGTGCAGCGTTTGACGCCCGCCCAGCGCGCGTGGCTCAAACGGATTATTCTCACCAAGCGCAAGCTGGATCCGTTGCTCTATGGCGCACGGTTTCGCTACCGTCTGGGCGGGCTAACGGTCGCGCACGAGGGGCGACGGGGCAATTTTGTTTACGCGGGGGTGGCACAGATGCGCCGCCAAGAGGCCGACCTGGATGCCCGTCCGTACGCCACCAGCTTTGTGACGAAGGACGGAACGGTGCTGATCTGTTTCGTGAATCCCACGGCCAGCAGACAGGCGCTGACCGTCCGCCTCGCGGCCCTGACCGCGGTTCACATTAACCATTGCCAATTGGTGACCCTCGATCGCGATGGACCGCTGAGCTTTGCCCTGCGCAACGGCCGATTCTCGGCGTCACTGCCTCCGAACGCCGTGGGGCTACTGCGGCTGATGCGGCAATAGCCTGTCGGCACAATAACCAAGTTGCGGTGACCACACGGTGAAACCCAACATTCTGTTCATTATGACGGATTCCCTGACCCCACAGTTTTGTGCGCCATGGGAGGCCCGACTGGCCGCATGCCGCATGTTGGAGAGTTGGCACGATGCGGTGCGTAGTTCGAGAATGCTTATTGCAATTCGCCGCCGTGCGCGCCGTCCCGGGCCTCGCTGGTCATCGGGCGCTATGTGACCGATCTAGCCCGGATTATTCACGGCGCTGCGGCAATTGTTACATATCTAATGGCATAGATCCGCTGCGCATATGGTTACGGTTTTTTGACCATTCAGCGCAGAATACCCCCTTACCCGCGTTGGCCGATCGGGTTGTTATGTTGTCAGGCGGTGAAGAGAAAGGTGTTGGAACGTTCGGCGGCCATCTGGTAGAGGTGCCACCGTGGCCAGTTGCCGGAGAGCTTTACCGCCCCACGGCGTGCGCTTTGCATCACCGTGGCCGCCACCTTGATCACCATGCTGCGCCGGGTGCCGGGGCGCCCTTCCGCAAGACCTCCGGCGGGCTTGCGTGGTCCCGGTTGAGCAGGTTCATGGCCGCCGCGTGTAAAATCAGTCGGAAGAAGTTGGCCTTGAAGCGGTGGTAGGAGAGGCGATCCATTCTCAGGCCGTTCTCGAGTTCATCCAAGCGTTGTTCGCTTTCGCCCCGCTGAACGTAATGGTCGTACACACGCTGGCCATCGGCGGCTTCGACCACGCCGGGGCGATTGGTCACTGTAAAGCGGGGATTGGTACCTTGTTTATGGCACCCTGTTTTGGCGATGAATCTGCGGGGGTGGCTCCAGGAATCGCACTGGTCTTCAAAGGTATCGAATCAACGCTGTCCTTCACCGGTCTTTTCATATTCCACCACCGCCTGCTGCAGGAGCTCTTCGGTCTGTTTCTTGAGCCGGGCATTGGTGGAAAAGCCGAAGGCAAAGGTCAGATTATTTCCGTCACAGACCGCACACATCTCCGGCATGGCGAATCCGGCGTCCGCACGCAAATGGACTTGAATATCCGGGCGTTCTTGACGTTAGGCATCGTGACAAAATAAACTGACTCACTTTCTGCGCGCTGCGGGCAGGATAGCGTAATTCCATTCTCCGTGGAACGGTGCGGGGTGAAGGTTGACGGTGGCCAGTAGCTGGTTACTGACCTTCAAACCGGTGGGATAAATTCCGGCATCGAGTTGTGCTTTGATTTTCAGTCCCTGCGCGGTGGTGGGCTATCTGGACGCCAATATCAACCAGCACGCCCGCCGCTTGTTCATCGGCCACCCGCTGATATGCGGCCAGCCGCAACTGTTCCTGAATTTAGTGAGCTGGAGCAAAATCGGGCTTACGGCAACCGTGCATAACCCATCGGCTAAACCAGTTAAGACCCAGGTGCGGATCAACCCCGCTCTGGGAAGCGGCCAGCGGCTGTTGTCGATCCCCGCGGAATCGTCTGTGACTGCGCCGATCCCGTGGGAAAAATGAAGTTATTGAGAACCAGTTATAGGAGCAGTGCACTCGAGCCAGGCATTGCCCCCAGGCGTCATGTGGCCAAGTGGGGCGGGATGGCGGCGGCCTGCGCCATCGCTGGCGCGCTGGCGGCCCGTTCCGCAGCTGCGGGGCCGGCGCCGCGGGCGGCCCGGTCCGTGCACCTGCTTTACCACGGCCCTCCGGCCAGGGTATTTTTTAACACGGTCACCGTTGAGCGGTCGTGGCGCGGCAGCTACTTCGAGGTCTGTGGTTTCAGCCAGGGCTACTTCGGGCTGCAGGAGCTTGGTGATGGCAAGAAGGTGGTAATCTTCGCCGTGTGGGACACCAGCAGATGGAATAATCTTGGAATCCCCGAGTCCGACCGACGGGTGAGGGTTCTCCATCTGGGAACCGGAGCAAAAGCCTCGCGCTTCGGCGGCGAGGGTACCGGCGAGCATATCTTCTATAACTACAACTGGCGCCCCGGGCGCACGTATCGCTTTGCGGTCGTCGCAAGGGCCGTGGCACAGCGCACGGCCTATGCGGCATATTTCTATCTCAATCGCGCCAAGATTTGGAAGCACTTGGCGACGTTCGGCACCCTTGCCGGAAAATCGGCGGGGCTGCTGGGCGGTTACTATTCGTTCATTGAGGATTTTCTGCGCAACACCCGGAGCGCTATGCAAGTGCGGCGGGCCTTGTATGGCCCCGGATGGGTGCGGGACGCAGCGGGGAGCTGGTGTGAGCTGACCAAGGCCGTCTTGACCGCATCGGACTCGGCCTGGGAGGCCAGGGAAAGCATCGATGGCGGTGTTGCCAAGGGCCGCTTCTATCTTCAAACCGGCGGGAACACGCGGCAGCAGGCGAAGCTTGGGTCCGTGCTTACGTTGCCGCGGGTTGAACAGGGCCCGCCGGCTATCGCTCGCCATATAAGCCGGTGAACTGGGGGCAACGAAACGGCCCCGGTAACTGTTTGCCGCTCAATTGGGGGCTTCAAAACCAGCCACTTTCAGGCGAAGGAGATTTGCCCCCACGGTTCACGCCTTGGCGTTGGCGAAGGACTGGATTGGCGATGGCAAATCAGCTCAAAATGGCTCAAGTACAGGCACTTCTGGCGCTGTACGCGCCGGGCTGGTCGGCCCGGCGGATCGCGCGGGAACTGCACCTCGAGCGGGGCGACCCCTGAAACGCCAAATACGTGGCCCGCCACGGAGAAGCCGCCCAGGCTGGCGGCGATGGGGTTGAATGGGTTCCGAAATGGCTATCCGCGATAAACGCAACTCGCATCGACCGTGTCCCGTTCGTTCCAAAATGCTTGAGCACACCAACAGCTGCGTAAGGCGTGGTCATAACCCTGACGGTGACGACGCATCCCGTGCCGGGCTCTCATGCGAATGGGTTGAGAACCTCCAACTCGTCGAACTTCCGCCCGTGCTGCAGGTCTTCGCTGTACAGCGTCTGGCACTGCCCCTGCTGCGCTGCGGCCACAATCAGGGAGTCGTACCAGGAGAGGCCGCCGCTTCCAGTTAACCGCAGGGCCGCCTCATACAGTTCCGGCGAGGAGTGAATCGCCAGAAGCGGGCGGAAAACCAACGCCAGATACTGTTCCGCTTCGCTGGCGCTCATGGGCCGGGCAAAGCGGCGAAGGGCCACGTTTACAAACTCCTGCACCACCTGGTAACTCACCACCCCGCGGCCGCTGGCGAGAGCCTGCCGGATTAACGTGAGAGCGCGCCGCCGTTTGGCGGCAGCGCGCTCGTCGAACGAGTAGACGAAGACGTTGGTGTCCAGAAAATACTTATCGCGCATTGAGTTCGTCACGCGTAAAGTGTTGTCCAGGGTGGACATGCCCCAGGCGCCGCATCAGCGCGTCCAGTTCCCGCGTGCCCCGCTGTCGCGCCGTGTATTGCAGCAACCATTCCCGGAACACCTGATTGAGGGTCTTGCGCTGGGTGCGCGCCAGCTGCCGCGCCTGCTCGATGAGGTGTTCTTCCGCACTGAGCGTAACGTTTTTCATACGAAGATAGTGTACACCAATTTCGTGTGCTGGGCAAGTCAGCCGACCGATACTTGCCGGACGTGGCATAGTGGCCGGTTCGGGGATGGCGGCAACAAAGCTTACCCAGGCGGCGGTTGAAAAGGCCACCCTTTCGCGGGAGTTCTGAAGCCCACCGGGATAAACCCGATGGATCGTCGGTCGAGTTGCTGCGGGATGCCCGGAAACATTGCCGCGCCCGCTGGCTTCGCAGGTGTTGCGCCGCCAGCCCGCTTATGCGGGAAGCGTGGATGCGGCCTGCCTGCGGCACCTCGCCCAAATCACCGGCGACCGACCGGCGGCGGAGCGGCGGGCGGCCATAGACCGGTGGGAATCGGAAACGGGGGGCACACGTATCGAGTAGCTCGCGCCATTTTGGGCGGCGGTGGTTCGCCGCGGGCCCGGGGCGTCAGCCCGGCCCAGGCGTGGCCCGGCCTGCAACAAGGG
The DNA here is from genome assembly GCA_021838985.1 of Planctomycetota bacterium. Taxonomy (GTDB): domain Bacteria; phylum Planctomycetota; class Phycisphaerae; order WQYP01; family WQYP01; genus JAKCCC01. Next base: position 1,190 of record JAKCCC010000004.1, on the reverse strand, counting down.
CATTTTGTACCGCTACCGGGCAGGGCCGGAGTTGGTCCTGGACGCCCCTCGGCTCACTGGCCGTGCTGGCGGGCCTTTGGCCGGGTAGTGACGATTCAAAACTGGCCCTTGCATTTTTCGAAATCCAGCCATCAAATCACCACGTTGATGACCCGTGAACGGTTACGGAAAACCTTTGAAGCCGTAGCACCGCCAAACCACAAGGGTTTTCATACGCACGCCGCGGTAGTACACCGGGATGAGCCGCGCGTGCCCCATCCGGCGAAAGGCCGGTTGGATCCACTGCTTCAATACACCGCTGGAGAAGGCGCCGGTGAGCACGGCATTGCGTCCCTGGTAACGGAGTTTGCCGGTCCGCGGATTGATCTGGTCCAGGCCCGGCCAGAGATTAAACTGGGTTTTTGGACCGCCGCCCAGGGATTCGATACAGAACACAAACGGATGTCCCGGCAGATAAAAGGAAAGGGAACTGGCCGTGTCCCAGCGATTGCAGATCACCAGCGGCCAATGCCCGTCCTGTCGCCCCATGGATCGCCGCACGCGCTGAATCGCCGCCCCCCGCGCCTTTAAGCCGTGCAAGCGGGCCGCTGGGTCCCATTTTTGCGGCGGCCAGCGGCCGTTGGAATCCCATTTTGCGGCCAGGGGATACAGCCGCTGCGTATTTTCGCCGAATACGAACAAGGCGAAACCAACCGCCACCGCCGCCACCAGCCAGCGGCGGTAGGCGCGGTTCTTTTCCGGCTGGTTCCAACGGCGGGTGGCAATACCGGCCAGCATGATCATCGCCGTAAAATAACCGGCGGCCGGCCAGTTCGGCTGCACTTTGCTCCAAAAGCTCAGCACGAAATAAAAGCCGAAAATGGGCAGCGCCAAGGACAGTAGAAAACACCACGGTGCCGTGACCTGGGGATCGTCGTGGCGGCGAGAGATCAAAATAGCGTCGATGGCCGCCAGCACCAACAGGACGAACATAATGCCGGCCGCGATTCCCGCCTGGGAGCCGATATACAGCAACACATGCCCTGGCATTTCGCGCAGATGGGTCAGAATATGGGCGGTGGGGCCTATTCCACCTTCGGCGCCGATCGCGCGGAACATCGGCCAACCATGGGCCGCGTTCCAGAGCAACGTGGGCACTTGCAATACCAAGGCCAGCAAGAACGCCCCGGCGCTATGCCAAGTGGCCAGTT
>JAKCCC010000430.1 GCA_021838985.1 Planctomycetota bacterium | reverse complement strand
GGCCGGCGCAACGGCTGCCCCCCTCTGGCCACACTGGCCGAGCGCCGCGGATGGCAGCCCACCGCCAGAACTTTCCGCCCGGTTAAGCGCGATTATTGATGGCGAGGCGCAAGCTCTGCCATCGGAGCTTTTCGCGATTCAGCCGGAGACGCAGGCAATGTTGCGCCCGCTGCGGCGTCAATTGGAGGTGGTCCTGGAAGCCCAGCGCCGCGCCGCCGCGGGCAACGCCCTACGTCCAGTGGGCGTGGAAATACCGTTCGGGGAACCGCGGCATCGCCCACCTCAGGCCGGCCGCATGGCGTGGCCGGCCTGGCGTGTCGAAGTCGGCGGCGGCCGCCAGGCCGAGCTTAACGGCAAAATCGACCGTCTCGACGCCGACCCGGACGGCTACGCCGTCGTCATCGATTACAAGCGCGCCGCCACGCCACGTTTTAACGCCGTCCAGATGCAAGCGGGTCTGGATTTGCAGTTGGTCAGCTATCTGCTGGCGGTGCGGCGGGGGCAGGCGCCGGCGATGGGGCGGCTGGACCCCTGCGGCGCCTTTTATCAAACCGTAACGCCCAAAGACAATGACGCACCGGATACCTCACCCGCCGATGATGCCTTCTACAAGGCCTGTAAACCCGCCGGCTTGTTCGATGATGAGCAACTGAACCGGCTCGACCCGGCTCTGGGCAGCGGCGGCACCAGCGCCTGGTTCCACGCCCGACTGAAAAAGGATGGCACGCCGCATCCCAGCGGCCACGACGGGGTGCCGCCGGAAGCCTTTCGTCAGCTGCTGGAACTCGCCGAAACCGTGATCGCCAGTCTGGCCCGACAAATCGCCAGCGGCGTGATTGCCCCGAATCCCTACCGCCTGAACTCCGTGACTGCCTGTCGCTTTTGCGCCTTTGAGAGCCTTTGTCCATTCGACCAATTGTACGGCCCGTGGCGCAAAAAAATTCCCGCCCTTAGCGGCCGCCGCGCGCTGAATTTTGTCTTGGAAACCGCCTGACCTACCGTGTTGCGCTGCCCAGGCCCACGGCGCAAAAGCCCGGTCCGGGGACACGCAGGTGCAGTTTTCCATCCTGCAGCCGCGCCAGGGCCCTGGTTGGCGCGACTACATCCGGATTTTCCCAGGTGTTGGCTTGCTTGGGATCCGGCCCACTTAGCAATCGGCCTTCCTTTATTTCCGTAAGCCGCCGGTCCGCGCAAACGAGTTCGACCGACAGTTCTCCTTCCACAGCGCGGTTGACAACGAAAACTCCTATGTCGCCAGTTTCCGGATCCAAGGTCGCAGCCGCATCACACTGCGGTACTTCGCCGCGCGATCCGGCCTTATAAACGGGGGAATCAATCGCCGGCTGAAGCGCCACCCCATGGGCCAACCGGGAAATCATCGCAAACGGATGATAGATGGACTGAATCAGGATGCCGTCCGGCCGCGTCAGTATCGGTGCGATGACGTTCGTAATCTGCGCCAGGCACGCGATTTTTACCAAATCGGCATGGCGCAAGAAACTCATCAGGTACTGGGCGCAGACCAGCGCATCTTCCAGGTTGTAGATCTCTTCCAAAAGGTGCGGCGCCACGGTCCAGCGACCGTCCATTTCCTGGCTTTTATACCAGACATTCCATTCATCGAAGGACAGATACATCCGCTTTTGGCTGTGTTTCAGCCCGCGGACAAAATCCAGCAAACCTTGATAGTCAGCCAGAATCCGGTCAATTTCCACGCCCTCCGCGAGGAAATGCGCCGTGCCTTCCCGATTGCCCGAATAACGATGCGCAGAAATGAAATCTACCGCATCCCAGCAGAATTCCAGCACTTCGCGGTCCCATTGCAGATAGGTTGGCATGCCGCGGCCCGACGAGCCGCACGCCACCGTAACAATATCCCGGTCGATTCCCTTCATCAACCGGGCGGCCTGCAAGGCCCGCTGGGCATAAACCGCCGCTGGAACATGACCAGCCTGCCATGGCCCGTCCATTTCATTGCCCAGACACCAAAGTTTGATCCGGTGCGGTTCGACGTGGCCGTTCGCCCGCCGCCGATCCGCCCAGTAGGTTCCGCCGGGCAGGTTGGCGTATTCCACCAGTTCCGCTGCCGCCGCGATTGTTCCCGTACCGAGGTTCACCGCCAACATGGGCTCCGTTTTAAGTTCCCGACACCACTGGACAAACTCATCGGCGCCAAACTGATTGGTCTCAATCGAGCGCCAGGCGAATTCCGGCCGGCGGGGCCGCTGTTCTTTAGGCCCGATACCATCCGTCCAGTCATACGCGCTGACAAAATTCCCGCCGGGGTAGCGAATGCACGGCATCCGCAAACGGGCCAAGACCTCGATCACATCGCGCCGGAAGCCGTGGCGATCGGCCTGGGGACTGGCTGGATCATACACCCCTTCATATACCGCCCGCCCCAGATGCTCCAGGAATCCCCCGAAAATACGCCGATCAATCGGGCCGACGTTCCAATGGCTATCCAGATAAATTTTGGCCGTCATTTAATATTCCTTTATGCAGGCCGCGATCACCGCTGCCGCCAGCGTGTATCCGCACAGGCTTGTACGCCCGGCGGCGGGGCATTATTGTAGAGACTGCGAAGGATTTTGGCGAAGGACAAATGAGCACTGCAAGCGTTCCCAGGTTCCAAAGCGTTAGCGTCCCTTCCGGCGGCCAGCGGATACAGATGGGCGCCGATCAGAAGCTGCGTGTACCGGATCGACCGATCATTCCATTCATCGAAGGCGATGGCACCGGTCCGGATATCTGGCGGGCGGCGAGGCGCGTCATTGACGCGGCGGTGGAAACGGCCTATCGCGGCCAGCGGCGCATCGCCTGGATGGAGGTCTATGCCGGCCAAAAGGCGTTCGACCGTTTTAAAACCGGCGCCGCGGAAGGCGATGCGCAGGCCTGGCTGCCCGCCGATACCGTCCAGGCCTTTCGACATTTTCTCGTCGGCATCAAGGGGCCACTGACCACCCCCATCGGCGGCGGCATTCGCTCCTTGAACGTAGCCCTGCGTCAGCAACTTGATCTGTACGTTTGCCTGCGACCGATACGCTATTTCCAGGGCGTTCCCAGCCCGGTGAAACGGCCCCAAGCCGTCGATATGGTTATTTTCCGGGAAAATACGGAGGACATTTACGCCGGCATCGAATGGCCCGCCGAGTCCGCTGAGAC
>JAKCCC010000429.1 GCA_021838985.1 Planctomycetota bacterium | reverse complement strand
AACTTGGGCGTTGGTCTTTGGCGTCGAGTCGCTGGTAGCCGTCCGCCTCACCGCTGCGCCGGCGCGGGCGGCAAGCACCGGTCCCGCCGCCGCGTCGCCCGTCGCCGTGCTGACCTGTCACAACGACGGCTATAACGACGGCCAGAACCTGGCGGAGACGAACCTGACTCCGGCCAGGCTCCGCTCCGGCGCCTTCGCCAAATTATTCGATGTCCGGCTGCGGGGTAACGCCGTCGGCCAGCCGCTGTTCATCCCGAACGTGCACATTACCACCGGGCCGAATGGCGGCCGGCACAATGTGGTGCTGGTATGCACTTCGCGCGATCGGGTGTACGCCCTGGACGCGAACACCGGCGCCCGGCTGTGGAGAAAGAGCCTGCTGACCAAGTTGCATGACCCCCGCGACCAGGTCGCCGCCGCGACCGGCGCCACGTTTACTGGCCGCGGTCAGCCGCTGGAAGATACGCCGGTCGTCGATCCGCGCACCGTCGTGCTGTATGTGGAATTTGAGGAGAGCGAACAAGGCCCCGGCACCGGTGGCGTGCTGCACTGGATTCATGTTCTGGCGGCCATCGACATCCGCACCGGCCGTTTTTACGCCCCGCCGCTGGCGGTGGCCGAAGGCTCTGGGGACCAGGCGTACATCAGTGGGCCGACGGTCCGGCGTCCGGGCGGCGGCAAAGATCAGTTCGATACCCGTTTCCTTACCTGCCGGTGCTTGACCATTGATCCGGTAAACCATGTCTTGTATCTGGCCTATGGCGACCCGGGTGATGCCGGCCCCTACAGCGGCTGGATCCTCGGTTACAGCATCCCCAGCCATCCCGGCGCACACCTGGCGCTTCAAGCGGTCTGGTGCGCCGCTCCCAGCGGCCGGGGCACGGGCAGCGCCGGCGGCAGCGCCGGGGCGGCCGGCATCTGGCAGAGCGGCGGTGCGATTGCCGTGGATCATCACGGCAATTTATACGTGGAAACCGGCAATGGAACTTTTGATACCACCACGGTCACCCCCCCCTATGTCGCCGACGGCAGGCTCGCGCGCCTGACCGATAATGCCCTGATCCCCGGCGGTCTGAAAACGCCGCGCTACGGCGACTACGGTGATGCGGCGGTCAAGCTGGCGCCGGACCTGGACACTTACCAGCATGCCGACAACCCCAACGGTTTCGGTCTGCACGTGGCCGATTACTTCGTGCCGCGCGACGAGCAGGTCCTCAACGACACCGACCGCGATCTCGGCTCAAGCTCGCCGGTGCTTTTGCCGAACGGGGTTGGAAGTGCACGGCACCGCCGCTTGCTGATCATCAACGACAAACAGGGCATCATTTACCTGCTGGATCGCGACAATATGGGGGGCTATCACGGCGATAAAGCCGGTGACGGCCGCGGCGGCAGGGATGAAGTCGTGCAGCGGCTGCACGCCACCGGAGCGGCCTTCAGCACGGCCGCCTTCTGGACAGGTCCGGCGACGGACCGGGGCATCATCTATTACGTCACGGTGAACGACTACGCCAAGGCGTTTGCTATCACCCAAGCGCATATCCGAAGGCGTCCGCTGTCGACCTCGCGACAAAGCTATGGCCGGTACGGCTACCCTGGTTCCACGCCCGAGATCTCCGCCCAGGGTGGGCGTGGCGGCATTCTGTGGACGCTGGATCGCGGCCGGAACTGCCTGGTGGCGTACAGCGCCAGCAATCTGCAGGACAGGCTCTTTCAAAGCAACCAGGATTCGCAAGTCGCCGAAGAAGGCGACTCGACAAGGCAAGCGCTGACCGGCCGCCTGCTGGGCTTTCCTTTACTGACGGTCGCCGCGGATCATGTTTATGTCGGCACCAGCGACGCCCTGAACGTCTACGGCCTTAAGCCTAGTGCTTCGCCGAAGCGGTGACTCGCTCGGAAAATTCTGGCGACGTCGTAGCGCGGGCTTTCCAACCTGCCCCGCAACCGGTGCCAGCTGGAAAGCCTGTGCAGCGAGAGGTCCGCCCCGAAAAAGTGTCGGACCCTTTCCAGGGCGCCGATGCTCATTTAGTTCGGCCAAATGACGCCCCCGCCGTCCCGATACCCGCCGCCAGTGCGTCCTTTGTGCACATTTCCTACCCCCAGTGACTTCTCTATATACCCAACGCGGCCTCTAACGATCCATTCTTGTGGTGCAGGCCTCCAGGCCTGCCGTCTTTCCATGGATACTCAACGCGACTTCCGACGTACATTGTAAGGATCGAAAGGTGCGGAAAAAAATGCTGATTTTCCGGCCATAATACCGAATCAGATATCCCCTTAACAGCCGCGTAGAGTAAATGTGTCATTACAGACCAAACGAAGTATAGGAGGGCTGTATTCGGGGTGCACACGCAACCGGGTTGCTGACTGGATCGGCTATTTCGGGGTAATAAGAGGTGAAGGGCTTTCCATGCCGGGCAGACCCGGCCTGGCCATGGCGGTGTTTTCAGGCGCTCTACCGCGCTTTCGCGCCACCAGCGGCCACCCGGCGACAGCGCCCGAACCTTTGTATTTATTGGACAAAAGGAACAAACCCCGCGGCCTCTCGGCCACGGGGTTTTTCGTTAACCGGTTGGTACGGCAGTTCCGCACCGCCAACTCAAACTCCGCGGGTAGGATTCGAACCTACAACCCGCCGGTTAACAGCCGGCTGCTCTACCATTGAGCTACCGCGGAAAATAACTTCGCCCTCTCGTCCCTCCACGCCTCCGACCCGCCGGTGAATCCCGGTAGCCATCCGGCCTCCACCCTACAGCTCACCCTGGAGCTACCGTCGCAACTACCACATCACCCCAGGGCGTTAACCCTTGATGATAACGGTCAGCCCGCGGAAAATAAAGCGGCCCACGGCTACTACGCGCTGCTGCCGAACCTCTATTACCAGGCCGGGCCGGTGCAGCCGTTCGATGTGGCGTTGGTATTCCAGACCGGGCCGGAGCGCGACCCGCCGGCGGACCTGGCCGCCCGCCCCTGCTTACCGGCGGGTTGGCGCAGAAACCACGGCGGCAAGGCGCAGATACTTCGTCGCGGGCCACATTGGCGCAAACGAAATTCCACTACCAATTCCTGTCGGAGCAACTTGAAGTATGTTGGATAGAAAACAAATAGCCGCTCTCACGGCGAATCAAAGCTCTATTCGCCGCAAATTATACGGTGAATAAGAGCTAC
>JAKCCC010000428.1 GCA_021838985.1 Planctomycetota bacterium | reverse complement strand
TTTAATGATAAGAGGCACCTCGCGCCAAGGTCATGGCGATATTGGCGAGGGTGATCATTTTCCGGTGAGTCTCCGCACCCATGCCGTTTTAGGCGGCAGGGGCATCAATACACGCACTCCCGGGCGGCGTCGGCAAACGCCTGCAGGCACGCGGGATCGCCGTGGAAGAAGTGATCCGAGGGGGCGAGGATATAACCGGCGTGATCTTTCGTCGCCGCGAAACAATCGAACACCAGTTGCCGGGCGCGCTGGGGCGTGCCGTGCTCGAAACCGGCATTCTGATCGAAACCGCCGATGAAAAATAACTTGTCTCCCACGCGGCGTGACGCTTCCCGGAGATCACAGTCACCGCCCATGGTCGGCGGCGTCATTGTTTCCAGGCCGTCGGCGCCATTTTGCGCCACCAGGTCCAGCATCTTCATCACGCCGCCGCAGAGATGGTAGACGATTTTGACCCCCACTTCGTGCAACGCCGCGTGCTGCTTTTGATCGTACGGCAGGCAGAATTCCTGGTGCAACTTAGGACTGATGACGGTGTTCGAGCCGGCGCCGCCGCCGGTTTCCACCATGTCCGCGGGCGTGCCCTTCCACAAGGCCGTGACCCGCAGCGTTTTTTCCAGAATGTCGCGCAGAGCGTAATGCACAAAATCCGGTTGATCCTGCGTCAGCATAATCGCCTCTTCCGTGCCCACCAAGATGCAGAAGCTCTGCCACGGACTGCCCTGACCGGGACTGAAGGGATGACTGCGCACAATGCCTTGGTCGCCTAACTTTTCCCGCGCCTGGCGAATTTTTGTAAAGTCAGCAGCCACCGGCACGGGGTAAAATTCTTTCCAGAGTTCAAAATCGCGATCGGTCTTGACCAGACTTTCGGTTTCCCAGCCGGTAATTTCATTCCACCGGCCTTGATGGTGCAGATGGCCTTTGGGGGTGATGATGGTTTCCTCCCAGCAGTGATCGCCGTCGGCATTCACTCCCCGGTCCACGCGCTGGCGTTGCCAACGGGCCAAGGTGTGGTCGTCATAACTGTAATCCGGCGAGATATAAATCGCGTAATCCATTCCGAATTTCGCGTTCGCCTGGTACCAATCCATGCCACCAAGGTAGTGATCCAGGTAATACTGCATCCAGCCATGCACCTGGCAAGGCAGGCGGTCGGGGCGCTGGTTGTGCAACGCTGTGAGCATTCGTTCCCGTGAGGTCATCCCAGAATCTCCGGATTAATGGCCCGTCTTCTTATTAACTTCACGATAGCGCGCCAGCCCGGTATAAACACGAGTAGCATCCGCGTACTGGTTGCCGGCGTGGTCCCGGCCGCGGGCCAAATAAATCTGATGGTACGGATGCTGTTCCTGCCGGAATTTCACCCGCGTGCTGATATAACGCATGGTGTAGCCGCAGCGGCGCTGGGGGCTGGTGTTGGCGTCACTGCCATGCACCAGCCGGCCCTCGTGCAAGCTGGCCTGATTGGACTGTAGCTCCAGAGCGACTGGATGTGCCGCCTCGATCTGGGAGCGGCACATTTCGATGGGAAACACGTTGGCGTTGGGGTCCACCGGTTCATAGTCGGAGGCTCCGTTATGCTGGGTCCGGGGAATCACCTTCATACATCCGTTCACGGTCGTGGATGGATCAATGGCCAGCCAGAGCGTCACGACCTCCATCGGTTCGAGCATGGGGTTGGCAGTAACGCCAGTCTTCCGATAGCCCCAGTAGTACGAATCTTCATGCCAGGGCACCCGTTTGCCATGGCCTCCTGGTTTACAGATGAAATGGCTCGAAAACAGGGCGATATCCGGTCCGAGCAGCGGCTCGACCAAATCCAAGACGGCCGGGGAAAACAGCCACCGAAAAAGGGCCGGGTCGGTAAAGTGGGGCACGTCCATCGCTTCCGGTCGCATCTCGGGCGGCAGCTGCCTGAGTTTCTCCTCAAAGTGGGTCTTCAGCGCGGCGAATTCAGCGTCCTGGAAAACCGGCCTTTGGTATTTCAGATAGCCCTCGCGGCGGAAAAATTCAACCTGTGCCCGCGTCAAACGCGGCTTGGCAAACGGATTCGGCGCCAGCGCTGGCGCCGCTGTGGCGGCGGAAGTCATTGGACGGTCCTTTCTCGAAAAACAGTCACCATGCTCCAAGGATAGCGCGGATCCAACGGGAAATCTTCCGGTAAAATGCCTGGTCATTGTGGTATATTGATTGGCATGAAACGCTTACGAATAACGCAGTTTGTGCGGCCGCCGGCGGTCTGCCACTTCGCCGTAACCCCCCTGGCGGATGTCCGGCCCCGGCCGCCTCACACGCACAATTTTTACGAGCTGTTCTGGGTGGAGCATGGTCGCGGTTGGCATCATGTCAACCAGCTTAGGCTACCGTTGCGGCAGGGGCAGGCGGTGCTGATTCGCCCGACCGATGCGCACAGTTTCAGCAGCGCATCCGCCACACCGCTGGTGATCTGCAATCTCGCCTTCGCTCCCCAGTTCTGGCAAAGCCTGGCGCACCGCTACCGCTCCGGCTGGCGTGATGGCTTCGCTCCGCCGGAGATTGCCAGGCGCTGCTTCGATTGGCCCGATCCGCTCTGGGGGCATTGGCAGTGGGCGACCGAGGAGTTGCGCATGGGGCGGCGCGACCGGGCCGCGCTGGACCGGTGTTTATTGAACCTGCAGGCGTTGCTGGCGGGGCGGTCCCCCAGCGGCGCTGAGTCGGCGGCGCCAGATTGGTTGAATCAGGCGGTGGCGGAGTTGAACCGCCCGGATATTTTTCGCGGTGGCACGAAACGGTTCGCAGCGTTGTGCGGCTATTCCGCCGAACATGTCGCACGCAGTGTCCGCCGTCATCTGCGTCGCACGCCGACGGAGTTGGTCAACGCGGCCCGCATGACCTATGCCGCCGGGCAGTTGGCGGCTACGCGCCAGGACATCATGCGGATCGCGCTGGACTGTGGATTTTCCAGCTTGAGCCATTTTTATCACGTATTTCGCGGCTATCACGGGATCTCGCCCCTGCGCTATCGTCGCCAACAACACCGCATTATCGGCATGGCGGATTAACCGCCCACGCTGATTTCCACCCGATGCGTAAGGCGGTCGTTGACCAGGGGAATGACACCGTCCGGCTTAACTTCGCCGTCGAGTTTCACTTCCGCGCAGCGGCCGCCGCCGCCGCTGAAGATCGGAA
>JAKCCC010000427.1 GCA_021838985.1 Planctomycetota bacterium | reverse complement strand
GGGCAAGGAAGCTACGCCCCGGGCAAGGAAGCTACGGTGGCGGGCAAGGAAGCTACGCCCCCTGTTTTTTGTACGACCGAAACGCGGTTTCCGACCACAATCACTCCAGCCGCCGCCATTGCCTTGGAGTCTGCCCGCACGTCCTGCCGGACCCAACGGGTTGGCTCGGCCCCGACCGCGCGGATGAGACTGTCCAGTATCCATCCTCCGCGCGGTTGGTCCCGGTGGGTCAGGACGAGCCGGGCTACGGCCGCTGCCACACCACTGCGTATCCCCGCCAGGAAGCGTGGATCGTAGTGCAAATGGACAGGATCGGCGTCCAGCCAGACCGCCCAGCACGCGGTGAACTCCGCCCGCCACAGGGGGCGCGGCGGGTGTCCTGGGATCGGGTGGGGGGTCGTGGTGCTGGTGGGAATGAGATGGTTTAAGATGCCATCCACAAAGGGTATATCCTGGCCGCTCACCGTAACCTGTCGTAAGGCCTGGGCCAATTTTAACACCCCATCGACCCCATATCGCTCCTTCCTTTCTCCGCTGAGGGTTTTTCGCAGGTCGTGCATGTCCACTAAAACCGCCAATACCCCATTTTCCAATCTCCTGGTTTTGATCGCATGGAAGTTGATGGCCTCCATTAGGAGCTCGTGCCGTTGCCCAACCTTTCCCCCGACCCGGACTGCCCCAGCGCCCGGCAGGTCGGTTTCCGTTTCGTTCCATGCGTCAGGGACCTGCGTGTGTTGAAAGATCCTGGACCGCGCTGTGCGCGCGTTGTTTGTTGCGAGCAGCCGGTCACGCCATAGGATCGTGGCTGGGTCTACTTTAACCATGATAAATCCTCATCATCATTCCCGCCGTGGCCCGACGCCTCGGCGTATGCCTTAGCTCCCCGGTGGATCTCCGCCACCTTCTCCGTGTCCGTCAGATCCACTGGGGTCAGTACGCCACCGGCGTCTCGCCGGTACCAGCGGTCCTCAATGGGAGCGCAGTAGTTGTTTTTGGGGACCGACATACGCACATATCGGGCGCGGTCGTCTGGGCCGACGGGCACTACCGTCCCCAGGTCCCTGTCGATCAGTAATTCCGCCTCATCTGAGGTCATTTTGGAAAGGGCTGCCCCCATCCTGGCGTTGTCGGTGAGCGCCCCCGCGCCTCGCGCGGCAAACTGGTCACCGCTATCTCCGGCACGGCTGGCCAATTTTGAGATGTGGTGCAGGAATAAAATCGCGGCCCCGGTCTGGCGCGCGATCGCTTCCAAATACATCAATAATTGCGCCATTTCCCCATTGGAATTTTCATCTAACGTATGGGCGCGGCTAATCGTGTCAATGATGACAAGGCGCGCGCCTGTGCAGTATTCTATAAGCTCGCTACGCTGTTCTTTCTCTCCCACGTTGAGGCCTACGCCGACCACGGACAGCAGATCCACCCACGTGTCGGCCGCCTCGCGGCCCTCTGGAGACAGCCGCGCGCCGATGGCGTGCAGCCGATGCTGCAGTACGCTTGCTGGGTCCTCAGCGGCCAGGTAAACAACCCTCCCACGACCGCCAGGCTCGATCCCCACCGTGTCGCCACCACCGGCCACCGCGATCGCAGCCTGGATCGCCCAAAACGATTTGGAGGTCGCACCTGGGGCAAACAATGTCCCGACCGTGCCACTCAAAAAGCCCGGCCAGATGAAGTCGAGCGGACCGGGTTCGTTGACGAACGCGCCCATTATGTCCACTCGAAAATTACGGAAATTCAGCTTCATCCCCGCGTCCTCCGTTCTGACGCCACCGCCGGCCGGACGCCCGCGGCGTCCAGCGCTCGATTAATTTCCACAGCGAGTCGCACCGCGAGATCCGCCTGGGCCTCAGAGCAGCGCCCGGATCGTACGACGTTTCCCAACACCGTTGCCGCAACGAGTGCCGCGTGCGCAACGGTCCGCAGCGAGGTGGCCGCGCTGCGCTCAACCGGCGAGGGCCCTGCGGTAGTGCAGCCCTCGGGTTTCAGATCCCCGAACCACAAACCCAGCGCCTGCACCACATCCGCGCCGCCACACCCGGCATGGCAGTGAAAAATCACGCGCCCGTCGGGTTTTTCTGTGACGCGTAGCGAGGCCGTGCGATCCCGGTGCGCAGGGCAGCGGGCCATCCAGGGACCGCCATCGCGGTCGCGGCCCTGGACGCCCTCCAGGCGCTCCAGAACTTTTTGTACTGGGGTGGTGGTCGTCACAGGTCACCCCGGGGAAACATGTCGCCCTGGAGGCGCCTTGGGGCACTGACCCGCTTGAAAACACTGACGGCAATCTGGCGAACCCGCGTAGCGGTCAGGGGCGGCTCCAGCGCCTCCCCGACCTCGGCCGCGCTGTGCCCCCCGGCGAGCAGCTCGCAGACCACCCGCTCCTGGAGCGTGCGGGCATGCCGGGTGAGTTGCCCCCACCGGCGTGGGGTGAGGCCGCAGACGACGGGGGATGAGGTCTCAGGCCAGGCGGGGAGGTCCATAAAATCGTGGAAATTCTCTGGAAGAAGGTCTTCTGAAAAACCGATGACAATCCCACGATGGCGCCGTTGTATTGTCATTTGACACCCCCCTGTTTGCGGGGGCGGCCGCGGCGTACTTTTTTGAATCCTGGAGTGCCACCGCAGGATAGGAAGGCGGCAATGTCTGCCGCCCTCCAGCATACGCGCCTCTGGCCGACGCGAATCGGCGCCGGGATCGCCCCCAGGAGGACGAGGCGCCGAAGGGTGCGTGGGGTAACCTGTAGAGCGGCGGCGACCTGCACCCGACCCAAAGTCGAAGTGGTGGTATCTGTCGTGGTATCTGTCATTAAAGGGGTCCTCTGTAAGGACCCCGACAGGGCGTGTATGCTGGTAAGGCCAGCACAAATCGCTCTTGACGGGGCAAAAGTTGTTGGCACGGCGTGGGGGTGCTACCAACACCCCCACGTCACCTATGACACCTCAATCATCAAACAAACCGACCCTATCCGCAAGCTCATGACGTCTCGTAACTCGCTGATTCGTAACGTAAAACGTGATATATAGTGCTATGATGTTATGTTGCACTAAATCGCTAACGCATTGATTGTGTTGGTAACCAGAAAAGCCGCGCGATGTATAACGCGATACGGTTATAGAACACTGAACGGCAGAAAAGAGCAGACTGTCGGTATAGTGCAGCCGATAAGCGGTCA
>JAKCCC010000426.1 GCA_021838985.1 Planctomycetota bacterium | reverse complement strand
CATCCAAAATTATTTTCGCACGCTGGGGCGGGAACCGACCGACGTGGAGTTGGAAACGTTCGCTCAAACCTGGAGCGAGCATTGCGTGCATAAAACCCTCAAGGCGCGCCTTGAGTTTTCACACGGTGGCGGTGAGGCAGCGCCGGCAGGTTCTCCGCCGCCCGTCGAGATCATTGACAATCTTGTCAAACAAACCATCTTCCGCGCCACCCAGGAGTTGTCGCTTCCCTGGGCGTTGAGCGTGTTTGTGGACAACGCCGGGGTGATTGCGTTCGACGAAAACCATGCCGTGTGCATGAAAGTGGAGACCCATAATCGACCTTCCGCCATTGAACCTTACGGCGGGGCGGCCACGGGCATCGGGGGCTGCATCCGCGACGTGCTGGGCACCGGCCGCGGCGCCCGCCCGATCGCCTGCACCGATGTCTTCTGCTTCGCCGATCCAGACACCCCCGTGGCACAGCTTCCCCCCGGCGTGATTCATCCGCGCCGCATCGCCCACCGCGTGGTGGCGGGCGTGCGTGATTACGGCAACCGCATGGGCATTGCCACCGTCAACGGAGCGGTTTATTTCGACCCGCGCTATATCGGTAATCCGTTGGTATTCTGCGGCACAGTAGGCTTGCTGCCGCGTTCCCTGGCCGCCAAGGGCGCCGCCCGGCCCGGTGACCGTATCATCCTGATGGGCGGCCGCACCGGCCGGGACGGCATTCACGGCGCCACTTTTTCCAGCGGCGTTGTGACCGACAAACACGCCGAGGAATTCAGCCATGCCGTCCAGATCGGCAACGCCATCACACAGAAGCAAATGCTCGATGTGATATTGCAAGCCCGCGATCATCCCACTGGCCCGTTATTTAACGCCCTGACGGACTGTGGTGCCGGCGGGCTTTCCAGCGCTGTCGGCGAAATGGGTGAAAAAACCGGCGCCAGCGTGGAGCTGGACCGGGTGCCGTTGAAATACCGCGGGCTTTCTTACGGCGAAATCTGGATCAGTGAAGCCCAGGAACGCATGGTGCTGGCGGTCGATCCAAAACATGCGCCTACCCTGCTGGCATTGGCCGCGGCGGAAGATGTCGAGGCGACGGACGTGGGTGTCTTTGATGGCTCCGGCCGGCTGACGCTGCGCTATCAGGGGCAAATCGTGGCGGATCTGGATATGCAGTTCCTTCACGAAGGCTTGCCGCGGCCCACCCGGCGGGCGGTTTGGACGCCGCCGGTGCGGCACGAGCCACCGGTGACAGCGCCGGGTGATTTCGCCGCCACATTGGGCGCTCTGCTGGCCCTGCCTACCATCGCCAGCAAGCACTGGATCATCCGCCAATACGATCACGAAGTGCAGGCTGGCACCGTGATCAAGCCCTTGGTTGGCCCAGCCGGTGACGGCCCCGGCGATGCCACCGTGCTGGCGCCGGTGGCAGGCAGCAGCCGTGGTCTGGTACTCGGAGTCGGTTGCCAGCCGCGCTGTGGCGATATTGATCCGTATCAGATGGCTTTGCACAGTATGGATGAAGCGCTCCGCAACGTCGTCTGCGTCGGTGGTGATCCCACCCAAACCGCACTGCTGGATAATTTCTGCTGGCCGAAATGCACCGATCCGCGGCACCTGGGCGCTCTGGTTCGGGCGTGCCAGGCGTGTTATGACGGCGCCAAGGCGTTCGGAACGCCTTTTATTTCCGGAAAGGATTCGCTGGCCAACGAGTTCGTCACGACTGGCGGCCAACGTATCAGCATCCCTTACACTTTGTTGATCAGCGCTCTAAGCGTTATCGACGACTTTTCCTGTGCCATCACCATGGACGCCAAGCAGCCCGGCGATTACTTGCTGCTGGTCGGCGGCACCGGGCCGGAAATGGGTGGTTCGTATTACGGGGCGCTTCAGGACCGGCTGGGCCCCGACGTCCCGCCGGTGAATCTGACGACTGCGCCGCGGGTGCATCGCGCTGTCGCGGGGTTGATTGGCCAGGGGCTGGTGCGTGCCGCGCATGATCTTTCGGAGGGCGGGCTGGCCGTGGCGCTGGCGGAAATGCTTTTTGCGGGCCGGCTTGGCGCGACGGTTGACTTGGCCGCGGTACCCGGTGCGCCGCCCGCCTCAGGTAGCGCGGGCGTCCCACCCGCCCTGCCCGACCATGTTCTGCTTTTCTGCGAAACCCCCTCCCGTTATCTGCTGGAGGTCACTGCCGAACGCCTGGACGCGGTGGTGCGGACTCTTCGCGGAGTGCCATTCGGCATCCTGGGCCGCCTGACCGAAAAGCCTCAATTGATGGTTCGCTCCGCCCACCGCGGTTACCTGATGAACGAACCGATCGATACTTTCTTTCACGCTTGGCATACCCCCCTGAACTGGTAGAGCTGGATTAGACCTTGGCGCACCAGGCCGGTCACAGCCCTGACGGGAAGGGGCAGTTTGTCGCATAATGACAAGTTGTTCTTGGTTCCGGATCGTGCTCCCGCCCTTGGTGGAGTCGAGGACCTTCCGATCAAAAGCAGGAGCAGGAATGGGCCGCCTGCGTTGATGCGCCTGGCGGCTATAAAGAGTTCCAGAATTCTCAAGGCAGTCTCTCCTGCTCGCCGCGCCCACCCACGTACGATGAAAATTGACCCGTTTCGGCGCCGGGCGGCCTGCGTAGTCGGCGGTGCCCCAATTTTTTAGTCGCCCGCGGCGACCCGTTGCGAACGCGCCATGGTCCGCCATTTTCAGAACAGCCCCTCATGCCCCCTACGGAGCATCTGCGCAGCATGAAACTGTCGCCACCGTCTCGTCTGTAGCCCCCGGTTCCTACGAAGGCGGAATAGTTGGCGCGCCCCCGGCGGCTCGAGGAGTCGCCTTTGAAGACCTTGCCGGAGGTGGTGTTCTCCTATGATCCCACAACCTGCCATTTTCAAGGCCGTGGCTGAAGCTGCGCTTGGGCGAGGCCCCTGGCTGGCTCCCGTTTCCCCCCCTGCGCCTGGCTCACCCAACCCCCAGAGAGATGGCAGGTTCTGTGGTTACGGGTGGGCCGAATACACCGCTTGGCGCATGGCGGTCAGGGCAGCGGGCTGGCCGGTAAAACCCTCGAATTGAACCGCGGCCTGGCGCAGCAGCATTTCCAATCCTTCCACGGTGCGGGCGCCACACTGGCGAGCCAGGCGCAGCAAACGGGTTTCCCGGGGGTTATATACCGTGTCGAAC
>JAKCCC010000425.1 GCA_021838985.1 Planctomycetota bacterium | reverse complement strand
CTCGCAGCTTTGGGAGTACGTGCGAAAACACGACCTGGTCATTGTCAGTAAAGACACGGACTTTTCCGACCGGATTATCACGCCATCGCCGCCACCGCGTGGGGTTCACCTGCGGTTCAGCAATGTCCGCACCAGCGAGTTTCACACCCTCCTCGCCCGCTTCTGGCCCCAGATCCAGAGGTTGCTCCGATCCCACAAACTGGTCAACGTTTAGGCCGATCGACTGGAAGGCGTGGGCTAAGACAAGGACCCGAGGGCACACCTGGCCCGCCTATGGCTCAATTATCCGTATCACAATCTCCCTATTTCCCCGCGCGGCGCGAAGATTTTCAGGCCGCGCAGACTATCCTGGAATTCCTGGCTGCCGGCGACACCGTGGAAGATGTGCTCTGGTGCACGATCGTGTATACTATTTCCAGGAAGAATGTCCGAGCGGCTGGAGACAGGGTCGCCATGAAATTCGTATCAATTCGTGACTTTCGCACGCACACGGCTGCGGTACGCAAGGACCTGGCCGCCCAGCAGGAATTCGTGCTCACCGCCAAGGGCCGCCCCATTGCCATCGTCGCCCAAGTCGATGAAAACAACTTTGAACAACGGCTTGGCGCCGTGCGACGGGGTCGTGCCCGCGAACTGCTCGGGCGCATCCAAGCCAAGGCGCAAGCCCGCGGGACGGATCGATTGTCCATGAAGCGGATTGACGCCATCATCGCGGAATCCCGGCGCGACAGGCGGCGCGGCCGATGAACCGGGTCGTCCTTGACACCAACGTGCTCGTCTCCGGTTTGCTCACCCGCCGTGGAAATTGCGCCATGATCTTAGGCCTGGTTGGGGATGAAATACTCCACCCTTGTCTGGACGAAAGAATTTTGTGCGAGTACGAAGCGGTGTTGCTCCGTCCTCATTTACGAATTGATCGTGATGACGTGACCGCGGTGCTGGCGCTTCTCCGCAGCAATGGGGAAATGGTTGTGGCGTTGCCTCTACCCGTGACCTTGCCGGATCCCGACGACCGGCCCTGGTTGGAAGTTGCCGCAACCGCCAAAGCGCCCCTGATCAGCGGCAACCTCCGGCACTTTCCCTCTCGCTGCCGTAGCGGGGTAACGGTTGTCACTCCGCGGGAATTTCTTGAACGTCTGCGTGTCGCCGGTTGGCCACGGACGCCTATATGACGGAATCCATCGCGCGGGATATCAAGCCCGATTAAGACAAGGGATATTAACCGCGCGTCACCGCCGCTGCGCGGATATAGCGCCGTGGCCAGCAGGGGATCGTGGCTGCCGCTGGAGATGTGCCGAACGTGCGGATAGCCGCACAGCTGCACTGGTTTAATGGGGCTGATGTCGCGCCGCGCTGGGCCACAAACCGTCCAAATCTTCGGACTGGCCGATCGACCCCCGCCGCCACCCTTTTTTCGCCTGTCCCGCGGTTCGGTTCGTCGGGGACCTCTGCGCGAATCTGCGTAATCTGTGGATGGCTTTGGTTGCGGCCAACTTTAGTCGCTGCGGCGACCGGGCCGCGCCGGGTAATTCGTGTCTTCGTGGTGCAGTAATCCGTGGATTCGGGTCCTGGCCTTCTTGGCATGAAATATCCGGGTAAAGTAGTAAAGTTATTCAGCGATAATGATATGGGCCCCGGCGCGTTCGAGCGCCCGCTGATGGCGGTGGTCCAGGGCCGCATCGGTGATCAGTCCCGTCCATTGCTTAAGCCACCCGAGCCGCAGCAGCGCCTCCCGGTCAATCTTGGAGCTGTCGGCCATACAGTAAACCTTGCGGGCATTGGCGATCATCATTTTCAGCATGCGCGTCACCGCCAAGTCGGCGTTGTAAACCGCGCCATCCAAGCCGATGGCGTCAGCGCCGATAAACGCGATATCGCCGCGCAGGGTTTCAAGATTCTGTTCCGTCATGGGGCCGACCACATCGGGTGACCCCCGGCGTAAATGGCCCCCCAGCAGCAACAATTGCGCCTGGTCACAGAATTGCAATTCCGAGGCGATGGCCAGGGAGGCCGTGACCACAATCAGGCCCTGCCGCTGGCGCAGTTCGCGGGCCAGGGCCAGCGTGGTGGTGCCGGTGTCCAGCAGCAGCGTCTGATGGTCCGCGACCAGCCGGACCGCGGCGGCGGCGATGGCGGCCTTGGCCGGCGCGTGGCTTTGCGCCCGCGCCCGGAATTGGAACTCGAAGCTGATGCGGTCCGCCGGCGCCGCTCCCCCATGCGTTCGGATCACCCGCCCCTGACCGGCCAGCAACGCCAGGTCCCGGCGAATCGTCATGTCGCTGACGCCGAAGTGACGCGCCAATTCGTCCACCGAGCATTCGTTCTTCGTGGCGACGAGCTTAAGCAGTTCCTTTTGTCGACCGTTTAAGGGCATCGGGTGCACGCTCCGGTGTGTTTCGGCAATGTTTAAATTAAACGGCGGGGCCGATGGGCTGTCAAACCGAACGTTCCACCCAGAGAACCCAGCGCGGTCCGACACGACACCGTGGCCAACCGCGATAGCGCCCCCCCCGTAGCACCAACGCCCTGTGGAGCCGACGCCCCCGTCAGCCAATCCCTGCCCGTGGAGCCGACGCCCCCGTCGGCTACAATGCTCTATATTCGTCCGTCTCGTCCTTAGAATCCGTGAAATCGCTGTAATCTGTGGATCGTCTTTGATTGCGGCGCAGTTTACCCGTCATGGCTATGGACGCCGACCGGCCGCAGGGTTTCCATCCCGAGGCGCTATCGGGGCTGCCAGTGGCGCCCTTGACGCTGGAATACCGCAGTCAACGGCTGACGGTTGCGCTCCGGACCGCTTTGGCGAGGGCGTGTAAATTTTCCGGTGGCACCCGCTGCGGATCGTAGGTGCAACCGGGCGTAATGATGATGCCGCGGTCGCCAAATTGCCCCGCCAGTGGGCGGGCAGGCTTTGTCGAGTCGCCTCCTTCGGCGACTTGCCGAATGGCGTCGGCCACCTCCCGCGCCACGTCCGCCGCTTGGCCGTTGGGCAGGGTAGCCAGATTATCCACCCCGCCGCATAGTACCGGTTGGGCGCCGTGTGCCCGTCGCGGCGCCTTCGCCAGTCCTGGTCCCGCGGCGCGATCCGCCCAGTTAATTGCCGGTACGGGATATTGCATAAACGCCTCCAGCCGCCGCGGCCGTCCGCAGACATGCAGGATATTAAACTTGCCGTC
>JAKCCC010000424.1 GCA_021838985.1 Planctomycetota bacterium | reverse complement strand
GCGCCAGTTGCGCAAGGCCCAGAAACGCGAGTTGAAGGCCTTGCTGGAGTCGGGCAACGCGCCGCCTTCCCTGCGCGGGTTGCTGCGAATGAAGCGGCGGCGCCCGATGCGGCCGCGCCGGCCATCATCTATTTAACTTCGTCACCGTTCACGAGCGCCACCTTCCCTCGCGCCTATCCCGATGAGAGTCGGGAGGCTGTGAGACGCCGCGGCGTTGGTTTCATAGCCCGCAGGTCGCCGTGGGCGACCAATGCTTTGTCACCGCTTAACTTTCGGGTACCCCGTCCGCCGCCGTTCACCGGCCTGAAGGCCGGTGCTTGAAGGCGGGTGCTTCGGGTTCGATGGCACGTCCGGGGCTCTTTCGCCAACCCGAAATTTATCGTTTGACAATGCACTAAAGTGCGGCGATGGGTGGAAGGACCCTGCCAACTGCCGCGACCCAAGCACGGTTACAACTTCCAGATTTCAGAGTTCAGGCGTCACCCGGAGGAATTCCGATCAAGCGGTGATTTCCCGCGCCACCGCGCGGCGGCGGCCTTGCTGCCAATCAGCGGCGAAGCGCTGCTGCGATGCGGCCGCATGGGGCGAGCCCAGCTGCCGCTGCAACCGGATCATTTCGCTGCGCAGGCGCACGGCCAGCGCATCCGGGGAAAGTTGCACCAATTCGGCATAAGGAAGCGGACGACCGTAGTGCAGACGAATGGAGCGCAGCCGGGGCCAGGCTTTGCCGCGTGGCCAGGCCTCAAACGCCCCTTCGATCACCACCGGAATCAAGGGCACCCTGGCTCGATGTATGATCACCGCCAGACCGGCGGCAATCGGAGCGATGGTGCCATCGACGGTCCGGGTGGCTTCGGGAAAAATATTCACCAGATATCCGCGCTGCAACCGGGCGATGGCCTCGCGGATCGCCGTCGTATCCGCCCGGCCGCGGCGGATAGGGAATGCGTTCGTGCGTTCGAAAACGTATTGGACAAAGCCGCCGCGAAACAGGCTTTCGCGGGCCAGGTAATGGATTTGGCGATCCAGGGCGATGCCGATAAGCCACGGATCCAGAAGGCTTTGATGGTTGGTGGCCAGCAGCGCCGCTCCGTGCCGTGGAATGTTCTCGCGGCCGGTGATGCGCACCCGAAAAAACAGGATGGCAATGGTCTGCAGAAGAAAACGCCCCGCCGTCCAAAGCAGCGTCTGAAACCATCCGGTTCCCTCGCCGCGGTAGGTGTAGGATACGCGGGGTTGGCCCTGAACCGTGCGCCGCATCAACTCCACTACCTCTTGCAGGGTCAGCGGTGTGGTGTCGATCACGATGGCCCCGGGCGGGATCGTCAGCGGTCCGACGCCACGGTTGCGGTCGCGGTCATCGCGCCGCTGGAGTTGGGCGGCCAGGCTGTCCAGGGTGACGGCCCGGCCCTGGTCGCGCCATTGCGCTGCCCGCCGCCGGGTGCGTTCCTGCAGGCTGGCGTCCAGGTAAAACTTATATTCCGCCGTGGGAAAAACCACCGTGCCCTGGTCCCGCCCTTCGGTGACAAGCGAGCCGGCGGCGGCGGCGATGCGGCGCTGTTGCTCCACCAGCACCGCGCGCACCTGCGGATTACTGGCCGCCAGGTGCGTGGCCTGGGTGACCCGCGGGGTCCGAATCGCGTCCGTAACATCCCGCCCATCAAGCTGCACCCGCGGCGGTTCGCTGGACCAATCGAAGTTCACCTGCATTTGGCCGACCCGCCGGGCCAGCCCGTCCGGATCGCCGTCGAGTCCCTCCTCCAGCGCCGCCAGGGCCACGGCCCGATACATCGCGCCGGTGTCGAGGTGTTTAAACCCCAGGCTTTGGGCGAGCCGTTGGGCCACGGCAGATTTGCCCGCGCCGGCGGGACCGTCGATGGTGATGATCAAGCCTGTCGCTCCTGTTTTCAGCCGTCGGGGACAACCTTATAATATAACTGTTGCGAGGGCCAAGCCAGCACTTGGTCCACCGATTACGGTCTGGACCGAGCACCAGGGTGGGGCAGGAGTTGCGGATGTTGGATACGGTTTTAATCTGGATTGACAAAAATCGCGGGGGTTGGCTGGAGGACCTTAAACCATGGCTGCGGCTCGCCAGCGTATCGGCTGACCCGGCGCACCAGGCGGATATCACCGCCGCCGCGGATTGGGCCATGCACTATATGCGCGCCGCCGGGCTGGAACCGGAATGGATACCGACCGCCCGCCACCCCTGCCTTCTGGCGCGAACCCCCGGTAACCGGCATAAGCCCGATGCCCCGCATATACTCTTTTACGGCCATTACGACGTGCAACCGGCCGACCCGCTTGACAAGTGGATCACGCCGCCGTTTGAACCGACGATCCGTGGCGGCAAAATTTTCGCGCGCGGGGCCAGCGACGACAAAGGACAGGTGTTTTGTCATCTCGCGGCGCTGATGGCATGGAAACAAATCGCCGGCGAACTGCCCGTCCGCATCACCGTGTTGCTGGAGGGCGAAGAAGAGATCGGCTCGATGAGCTTGGAGTCGGTAATCACCCAATACGCCGCGGAGTTGAAGACCGCCCGCGCCCTGATCGTCAGTGATTCCAACCAGTTGGCCCCCGGCGTTCCCACGCTCACCACCGGCTTCCGGGGAATGGTGTATTACCAGGTGGAGGTGGCGGGCGCAGCGGAAGATTTACACAGCGGAGTATATGGCGGGGCGGTGGCCAATCCGGCGAATGCCCTGGCCGGAATGTTGGGGGCCTTGCACGACGTCCACGGGCGCGTAACTATTCCCGGCTTTTATGACGAGGTGGTAATGCCGGAGGCGTCGATTCTCCAGCAGTGGCGCCAGTTGCCTTTCGATGAAGCCGAGCTGATCCGCCGACTCGGCGTATCGGAGTTGTTCGGGGAAGAGGGCTTTTCCACACTGGAGCGCCGCTGGTGCCGGCCGACCCTAGATATCAACGGCCTAACCAGCGGTTACCAGGGACCGGGCGCGAAAACGGTTCTGCCTGGCGCCGCCAGCGCCAAGGTTTCCATGCGTTTGGTTCCGCGCCAGGATCCGCTGCGCATCGCCGCGGCGTTTGAAAGGTATTTGGGTTCGCTTAAGCCAGCCGGCGTGCGGCTGAAACTGCAGCGTTTGAACGCCTCGCCCGCGGTGCTCACGCCGACGGACTCACCAGCCGTCGCCGCCGCGGCGGAAGCCTTGGAAATTGGTTTCGGCCA
>JAKCCC010000423.1 GCA_021838985.1 Planctomycetota bacterium | reverse complement strand
TTTTTTTTCTTTTTACTTCGTGGCCCTGCCACGCCGACCACCTGACCAATAGGATGTCGTGAGAACTTGGCAAACCTGGCAAACTTGGCACGCCGCACAAACCCCGTTGGAACCGCCATTTACGATTTTCTAAATAATTTCGGATCTTGGCACGCCCCCACCATCCTGGCACGCTTCGGCGTGGGTGTACTCCGCGCGGATAACAATGGTTGCGTGGAAATGTACCCGCAACTATAATAAAAGTTTTCGCGCCGGGGCTGGCCATGGGTGACGCCCCCGCGTGGAGCGCGGTGGCTATCGCGTTGGGTTGAAGTTAAAGGAGCGCGCTGCGATGCCGCATGTTATCACCGAGCCTTGTATTGGCACCAAAGATACCGCCTGCGTAGCGGTCTGTCCGGTCGATTGCATTCATCCCCGCAAGGATGAGGCCGAATTCGAGCCGGCGCAGATGTTATATATTGATCCGGACACATGCATTGACTGCGGTTTGTGCGTGGATGAATGTCCGGTCAAAGCGATTTTTCCCGAGGACGACGTGCCGGAAGAATGGAAAAAGTACATTTCCATCAATGCCGAGCATTACAAAAAATAAAGGTGATGATTCATGCCTCCCAGGAGCCGACCCCGGTTTCAGAGTTTCAATCACCCGAAAATCCGTATCGCGAAAGTGAGCGGCACGGGTAAGGTGTACGTGGATTACAAGGACGTCGAAACGCTCAAGCGGCTGCTGTCGATTAACGGCAAAATCTTGAGCCGTAATCGAAGCGGGGCCGCGGCTTTTGAGCAGCGTATGATTACCGACGCCATCAAACGGGCGCGGTTTCTGGCGCTGTTGCCATATTCCGGCCCGTCCAACCCGTCGTGACGCGATCCTAATGAAAATCCCGGGACCGGGACACCCCTCCGGCGGAGGGGGCCAGATTGGCAAGATCCGCAGCGCGGCGCACCACCACATGCACGACGGAATTTTTCCGCTCAATACGGCCGCCGGCCAGGATCGCGGCGGACGCCCGTAACGCCCGGCGGTATTGAGAATAAATATCCGGCTTGACCACCAGATTCGTCACGCCGGTTTCATCTTCGATGGTCATGAAAATGATGCCGCCCGCGGTGGCGGGCCGTTGGCGGACCAATACCAGGCCCGCAACGTAAACCTCTTTCCCGTGGGGAAACAGCTTTTCATCCGCCAGTTGCACGGCTGGCGTGATGTGCCGCCGGGCGAGTTCCGCGCGCAGAAAGGAAATCGGATGGGCCTTAAGTGACAAACCGACGGCGGCGTAATCGTGGATCACCATCCGGGGTGGCGGCACCGGCGGCAGGACGACTGGTGATTCGGGAGAATCCGTGTTGGCAAAAAGTGGCATAGCATCATCCCGCAGGCGTTGCACGGTCCATAACGCCTCCTGGCGGCTTAAACCCATCGAACCAAAGGCATCCGCCTGAGCTAAAGCCACCAGGGAAGCACTTCTGGTTCCACGGGCGGCACGCCAAAGCGCCAGCGGCGTCGAAAAAGGACCGTGATGGCGGACGATTTCGGCGATAGTCTGGGCGTCGGTGCGCGGGAGATTGCGAACCAGGCGCAGGCCGAGGCGAAGCGCCGGCGCGGAAGGCGGGGAAGAGGGGCACGCAGACGCGGGAACACGGGGAATCGAAGGTCCAACGGGCAGGCAATCTTCCAGCGTGCAATCCCACGCGCTGTAATTGACATCCACCGGCCGGACTTCCACTCCGTGGGCCTGGGCGTCGCGGACGAGTTGGGCGGGCTGATAAAACCCCATCGGTTGGCTGTTAAGCAAGGCCGCACCAAAGGCGGCGGGGTGGTAACGTTTAAGCCAGGCCGATACGTACACCAATAGCGCGAAGCTGGCGGCATGGGATTCCGGAAAACCGTACTCGCTGAAACCGCGAATCTGATTAAAAACGGTTTGTGCATAAGCGGGCGTATAGCCGTTGGCGGTCATGCCGGCCATAATTTTTTCACCGAACCGCCGGATCAATTCACCCTTGCGTTTCCAGGCGGCCATGGCCCGGCGCAGTTGGTCGGCCTCGCCCGCGGTGAATCCCGCCGCCGTCATCACCAGGGCCATGGCCTGTTCCTGAAACAACGGCACTCCCAGCGTACGCTCCAGCACCTTGCGAATCCGCGGATCAGGATATTGCACCGGTTCTTCGTGATTGCGGCGGCGCAGATACGGATGCACCATGTCGCCGACAATCGGGCCGGGCCGTACGATGGCCACTTCAATGACCAAATCGTAATAACAACGCGGTTTTAAACGGGGCAGCATGGTCATCTGGGCCCGACTTTCCACCTGAAATACGCCGATGGAATCGGCCCGGCACAGCATGTCATAAACGGCGGGGTCTTCCGCGGGAATCCGATGAAATTGCAGGTCGCCTGGGCCGCCCTGCGCCTGGTTCCATGAATTGACCAGATCGAGGCAGCGGCGAATGGCCGTTAACATGCCCAGCGCCAGCACATCCACCTTCAGCATCCCCAAGGCGTCAATATCGTCTTTGTCCCATTCCATCATGGTGCGTCCAGGCATGGCGGCGTTTTCGATCGGAACGACCTGACACAACGGACCGGCGGTCAAAACAAATCCGCCGACGTGCTGGGAAAGATGGCGTGGAAAGCCCAGGATTTTCTCGACCAGCGTGGCCAATTCCTGCAGGGTAGGATCGGCGGGGTTTAGCCCAAGTTCCCGCGTGCGCGCCATGTTGATGGCGCCGTTTTCCCACCAGTCGCCGGATTTGGCCAGCCGGTCCACCCCATCCAGCGACAGCCCCAGGGCTTTGCCGATATCGCGCACGGCGCTGCGGCGGCGATAGGTAATCACCTCGGCGGTCAAGGCCACGCGATCGCGGCCATATTTTTGGTACAGATATTGAATGACTTCCTCCCGCCGCTGATGCTCGAAGTCGATGTCAATATCGGGCGGCTCCTGACGTTGGCGGCTGATGAAGCGTTCCAGCAACAGATCAATACGGGTCGGATCCACCGCGGTGACCCCGAGACAATAGCACACCGCGGAATTGGCCGCCGCGCCGCGCCCCTGGCACAGAATGCCCCGCGACCGGGCGAACCGCACCAGATCGTAAACCGTCAGGAAATAGGCGGCGTAATTCAAATCGCGGATCAATTCCAATTCGTATTCCAGCCGCCGTCGCACGTCCGGGGGTACGCCCCGCGGGTAAC
>JAKCCC010000422.1 GCA_021838985.1 Planctomycetota bacterium | reverse complement strand
GCATTAACGCTGCCCTGCAGGGTATAAACGGCATACTACACCTTCCTTCCTTGGAAAGTATATAGTATACACGAGCGAATCTCACGTTGCAATGTTATTTTGGAATCACACTACTAGGCATGCAACCATCCTCGAGCAACGAGTTCGGCCACGCTCAAGCCGCTACCGTTTTCAGAGATGGTTTGCGCGCGGCTTTCCGCATCGCCGGTTTGATCGATCCATCGCCCTGATCCCACCGCCAGCGCATTGATCAATTCGGGATGATGGGAGATAAGGACGGCCTGGCATCGTTGGGTTTGGGTCCTTTCGAGCAGCAGGTTCAGCCAGGGGTTGATTTCGCGCAGCGCGAGGAAATTTTCCGGTTCATCAATGCAAATCGTGCAGTCATCGGTTGCGGTAGCCAGCAGGGTATAAAGCATCAAAAGAACCCGCTGCCCATCGGATAGTTCGTCGAAGCGGCAAAGAAACGGTCTGGTTTTGGCTTCCGCCGACGCCCCGGTCAGGAATTTTGCTTTGAGAATTTTGGCGGCAGCGCCGTCCGAATCGAGGCTCAGCCCCACCAGCCCCGTAACCGCTTCTTCCAATAGCGGCCGCAGTTTGGCCACAAGTTCGAGGTCGAGATTCGCTCCGTGGCGAAACCAGGCCACAAAGTTCGAAGCATCGCAGTCCAACGTGGGACTTTCCGCTTCCGCCCGCGCGCCGATGACCGCGGGATTGAATCGCGTGACGACAAGACGATTCATTCGATCCTTGAACCAAGTCAACAACTGGTTTTCCGCGCGTGGTTGGATGGAGGGCAACGAAGAACGCGTCCAATCCGTTAGCTGCGACGGACCACGGCTCCCATCGTCCCGATATAGCTGCGCCGTGAGCTGGTTATCGTGCAGGCTGGATTCAAAGAGTAGCTTGCCGTCAAAAGCGAGTTTCTCCGACCGAGTCCGGCAGCGCTGGTGAAATCGGTCGTGCTCAACCTCCAGGCGGTAGACGAATTCCCCTCCCTTTCCCGCTACCGCGATCTCGAAGGACTGCACCTCCACGTTTTGCCACCGAGTTCGTGTTGAATCGGGAACAGTTCCATCGTCGTCGGACTGAGCACCTTTCCGTCCGATCGTACCGGTTCCCCGCGAAGAAAATCGCGGACCAGCCGAACGACGTCAAGGATCGTCGTCTTGCCCGCCCCATTGGGACCGAGCAAGAGCGTCAAGGGCCTCAGATCAATATTGAAGTTGATGAGGGTGCGGTAATTGCTGGCATAGACTCGTTTCAGCATGACAGCTAAATCATAACGCGCTGCGGGCCGTTACAACAGGAGCGCCGGATGCGCGATGCCCGGGTCAAATCCCGACGGCTGTCGGGATCGCCCGCTATCCGCTCCCGCGTCGCCTAGTTGGGGCGCAACCTGGCCGGGGGCGCCCACCTGACGCTCCAAGCCGGCGACAAAGCATGGAGGTTTACGTGCCCAAGGACCTTAAGGAAGAGGCGGCCACATGCGTCGAAGAACCTCGCCGGCTCCGCCAGCTGGTGCGGGAGATCACTGGGCTGCAGGTGGAACTGATCCGCCCTCACCGATGCCGCCGAGCAAAGGCGCTCCGGCAGGGTTTAGCCCCAGGGACGGCTCTGGCCAAGACCCTGGCCCATTTTTGACCGGAGCTGCACCACGGGCTGGGCCGGCTCACCAACACGCGGGATCAGGACCAGGTCACCTTTCCGCGCCAGTTCCGATTCTGGGCCGGAATCCTGGTGTTTCCCCCGGCCCCAATAACAGCCTCTGGACTTGCCGCCTTGGGTTGGGTATAATGCAAACAAATGCCGTACGGAATAGGTAGAGGTACAAGGAAAGGAATCCTTATATGGCCGGCAGGTTTCCATCGACGGACGGTATTTTCACTTCCTTGTGTCGCTGGCGCCCCAGGGCTGCGATAAGATCAGCGCGCGCGGGGGACTCGTGGACCGACTCTCCGCGGAACGCCAAGTTCGGAACCAAAGACCTGGCGCAGAAGACCAGCGCCCAGCGGTCAGCAATGGCCACCCCAAAGCCGGAAAACAGTCATACAAAACGATCCGCCGCCGGGCGTTTCTATCGTCTGCGCCCCGCGCGGCGCAACGCCACGGGCGCGTCGTTGGATCATGCCCTCCGGCAGGCGAAGCTGCCGTTATGCTCTTTCGGTCCGGGCGGGGATTATATCGTGGACTGGTACGCCCACCAGCATCGTCCCTGCGTTCTGGCGGAGGGAGGATTAGCTCCGGCCGAGGGCGTGCTTTCACCGCTGGCGCTGTTGTTCACGGAAATTCGGGATGTGTTCTGGGGCGTACATCCGGGTCGCCAGTTCCGAACGGACACCCACCCGGAACATCTTTCCCCCTGCCCGGTCTGTGGCCGGCAGGATTCCTGGTGGCCTTGGACCCGTCGCCGGCAGGGCCAGTACTTCGCGGAACATTCCGTTGACGAGCCGGGCTTGCGGCTTTTGTCCACGGAGGCCGGATTCGCGCCCAGCGAACCGGCGCTGCCTGTGGATTTTGGGAAGGTTGCGACCGGGACACCCCCGCGCCGCCTGGAATTGGAGACACCTCATGAATCCCACCCCCAAACAGTTGGCGATCCTGCGCGCCGTGCGCGATTGTCGCCGCCGGCGCGGCTATTCGCCGACGATGCAGGAATTGGCGGATCAATTCGGCATTTCGAAAGTCACCGTTTTCGAGCACGTCGAAGCACTCGAGCAAAAAAAGCTGCTGCGCCGCCAGCGGCGCAAGGCTCGCTCTTTGACCTTA
Organism: Planctomycetota bacterium; assembly: GCA_021838985.1. Taxonomy (GTDB): domain Bacteria; phylum Planctomycetota; class Phycisphaerae; order WQYP01; family WQYP01; genus JAKCCC01. The sequence continues at coordinate 432 of JAKCCC010000422.1, read as the reverse complement.
AGCCCCGCGGCCAGGCTGCCTGAAGACAATACCGGGCTGCCGCTGGTTGGGTCCATTGCCGCGGGTCGGCCCATTGAAGCCTTTGAAAACCCGGATACCGTGGAGGTGGAACAGCTTTTTACGTCCCGGCACAGCACTTTCGCGTTACGGGTGCGCGGTGACTCCATGATCGACGATCACATCGCCGATGGCGACATGGTGGTGGTCGAACGCCGCAGCACCGCCCAAAATGGCGAGATTGTGGTAGCCTTGCTGGCCGACGGTTCCGCCACGTTGAAACGCTTTTACCGGGAGAAGGATCGCATTCGTTTGCAACCGGCCAATGGCGCCATGAAACCAATTTATGTCGGCTCGGATGTGACGATCCAAGGCGTGGTGATCGGCGTGTTGCGAACCTACCGCCATTCCACCGCGGCGTAAGCTCGGTCACGC
>JAKCCC010000421.1 GCA_021838985.1 Planctomycetota bacterium | reverse complement strand
GCGCTAACCGCGAAACATACGAAATTCCGGTATTCATCAAATGCCGCGGTGAAGAACAGCTGATGATCCGGTTGATTCGCCGACCTGATCCACACCCGATGTTGATTCTGGAGGAAAAGAAAGTCGCCGTTTCCGCCGAGCGACTGCAAATCTTGGGGCTGTCTTTGCGGCGTGCGGAAGTCTTACTGAATCTGACGCGGGGCCAAAGCAACCGTGAAATCGGCGCACGGCTGGGCATCAGCTCGCGCACGGTGCAGAAGCATCTGGAAGGCATTTTCGTGGCTTTGGGCGTAGCCAGTCGCACCGCGGCCTGCGCGACGGCATGGCGACATCTTGCCGTCTCCGCCGGCACGACCCTTCTGCTGCTTTTTGGCGGCCAGTGGATGGATTGGATCAATGGCCCAGCTGGCTGGTTCGGTTTCGTCGGCCCGCTATTGACCACCTAGGCGTCGCAGAGTCGCCGGGGTAATCTTCGCCGCGGGTAGCTTCTCCGACGGAAACCAGGGATTCCCCGCGTGCCAAAATCTTCGCACGGTGCCAACAAACACGGACATTGTGATATGGACGGTCCACGGCGAAGCGGGCACACCTCGGATTACGCCCACTTCAGGCCCGCCCTGGATAACCTCCCCTACGGTCTGCGCAACCAGGCGCTGGTCGGATTCACGCAGATCTACCGGTTCACCCTTGGCCAGGATCCCCGCGGTCTCACGTGTGGCTCCATCGGCGATGTGAAGTTGATGGCCAGCGCGAACCAGCCGTCCGTAAAAATCCAATAGCGGTGACCAATGACCGCGCTCATCGCCCGGTAACCATGTCCTATACGCCGTCCAGACGACATGAATGGCCAATGTTTTTGCGCGAGGTTCAGGCGTTTTTCCCCTGGGCCCGATTGTATGCTCAACGCGCCTTCTGACGATACATTCTTCTGGTGCAGGTCTCCAGACCTGCCACGTCTTTACTTGGCCGCCCGGCAGACCGGGAGGTCTGCACCACAAACATTTGCCGCAGGTCTGCAGCTTCGGGTGCGGGTCTCCAGACCTGCCGCCTTTTCATTGATACTCAACGCGGCCTCTGACAATCCATTATAGAAAGCGAAAACTGCGGAAAAATGCTGATTTCCCGGCCATAATACCGCGTCGGACATCTCATCATCATCCGTATAGAGTAAATGCCTCATTGCAGGTCAAACGGAGTATAATTTTTTTGCGCCTTTTTCCCGGTGCCGAGGCCCTGGGAATGGCCGGGCCAGCTCGCGCTGCCGCTCCAAGCGGGCCAACCCGGCGGCAAAAGTTGGGCCGCCGCACCATCGCCTCGCCTTGTCGAGTCGCCCTCTTCGGCGACTTGCTGACTGCGGATTGATGATCGCGGACCGCTGACATACCATACCCCCATGCGGATTTCCGACCTCCTGCTGATCGGCGCTATGCTGCCCCTGCTGTTGGCGGCAAGCTGGGCTATCGCCCGCGCTTCCAAGCCGGCACTCGTGGCCACCTACATCACCATTGCGGCAAGCCTGGTGGGACTGGGCCTGACCCTGGCCGCGGTGGCCATACAGCTCAAGCCCGGCGTGATGACGCGATCGTCGCGGCAGACCAGCCGGCTCTGGCGGTGGTTGCCACTGCCGGCGGCGCAAGGAAAGAGTAAGAAGGAAAAAGTCAAAACGGAACGGCAGGATGCGTTCGCAGCGGCGATGCCCAGATCGCCGGCTACACATACCCAGCTGCGGAGCGAGGCGTTTGGAGCCGGCGGGGCCCCACCCGCCGCTGAGAAGGTGACGCAACGCTCTATCGCCAATCGGGCCGTGTCGATGGTGCGCCATGCGCCCGATCTTGGCGCCGTAGTTCATTCGCAGCGGCGATGGGGACAAGAGCCGGCGCCGCGCTCGCCGGGTCTGACTTTTGGCATCCGTACGAATGCCCTGGCGCTGACGTTTTTCCTATTGGTGCTCGTGCTTGATCTGTTGACGGCTGTTTATACGCTGCCGCTGGCGCGGCGGCGCGCCATCGGCGCCACCTGGTTCGCCTGGATGAACTTGATGGCTTTCGCCATCCTGGCCCAATTAGTCTCATCTAATCTCATCGAGCTATATGGATTCCTGGCCATAGCCGGCGTCGCCGCCTTCGGCCTGACCTCCGCCGCGTTCCGACCGATCGATGAACCTGGCCCACCGCGGGACATGTTACTGCATTTCAGCATCGGCGACGTGCTGGTATGGTTGGGCGTGGGGTTGCTGCTGGCGCATTGGCCCGCGGCAACGCTGAACCTCGGGGCGGGTCCGGCGGCTTTTCCGACGGCGGGTGCGGGCGGCCCGCTTGGCCCGGGTTGGCCGGATTGGATGGGGTTGTGTCTGCTGGCCGGGGCCTTGGCCAAAGCCGGTCAGTTTCCGTTCCACACCTGGCCGGCGGAAATGGTGGGGGCGGTAGCGCCGGCCAATGCCCTGCTGACGGGCGGTTTGATGAGCATTTCCGGCTGCTACCTGCTGACGCGACTCCTGCCGCTGCTGGATCCGAATGTGCGGCTGCTGGCAGCCATGGCCGGGGCCGTCAGCCTGGCCGTCGGCGCCTCCGTGGCGCTGGTGCAAACCGATCTGAAACGCGTGCTCGCCTGGCTGTCGGTGGCCTTGCTGGGCCTGGTTTTTCTGTTGTTGGCGGCGGGCGCGTACGGAGCGGGTCTTTATCAGGCGGTGGTGACGGCCCTGGGGCTGGCCACGTTGTTTCTGATTGCGGGCAGCGTCCTTGACGCGGCCAACGGTGAACCAGACCTGCGTTTTCTGGGCGCCCTGTGGACGAAGTTGCCGGTGACGGCGGTGGCGGCACTTCTGGTTTTACCGGCGATCACACCCCTGATTCCGATGGCAATTGCGACGCACTTCGGCCCGGCGGGGCTGACGAGGGCCTGGGCCAGGCTCCGACAGTACGCCTGGGCGGTGGGTGGCTATGGCCATCTTCTCTTCTGGACGGCGGTGCTGGCCGGATATTTGCTGCCGCTGGTGATGGGGCGATGGTGGTGGCTGGCCTTTGGCCCCCGGGCTCCAGGACGCGCGGCGCTCCCTACGGGCGGCGCCACACGTGACCGCACCGCGGGCGTGACGGTGGGTTCCCGCGGCGACGCGTCGATCCGGCGAACCACGCCGGCCGGCCTCACCGGCAGCGCGGCCTCCCGGACCGGCCTGGCCGATCCCAGCGCACCGGCACGCACGCTG
>JAKCCC010000420.1 GCA_021838985.1 Planctomycetota bacterium | reverse complement strand
TGGCCAACTCCTTACCAACGCGTCTACATTCCGGCGCCGATCGCGCACCGTTTTCCCTGTGTTAAACATCCAGTATAGCCGTTGCCGCCCCTGCCGCCAAGGCTCCCGACAGCCTGCCTTCTTTTAGGGTGTGGCCGGATTTCGGAGCGAGGGCATACCCAGGGGCGGCATAAATGCCGCCGCTAAGGCGTTGAGGGCTTGGCGCTATCGCTGCGGGCCGGCGTTCGCCAAAAAAATGCGGCCACACCTTCCTTTTATGGATGCCACGGATCTGGCGCGTGGTCGACCGACAAATTCCGGATAGGGGAAGACCTGGCAGATCCGGCACCGAAATCGAACCGACCGTTTTCGTAACCCGGAGGTCGCCCCCGGCGGCTGGAGGGGGCCACGGAGCGCCGCCGGCGATCCAATGATTCATTTCGCGTTTCTACTTAGAGTCAGGGCGAAACTTTCTACACTGGAAGCGGCGCTAACCCCTAGAATCGTGGCCTTTTTTTGATTACCACCGCCGGGTTCCCCGCCACCACCGACCATGGCGGCACATCTTTCATCGCTACCGCACACGCCCCTACTACCGCACCAGCCCCGACCGTCACTCCCGGACCGATAAAGGCCCGTGCACAGATCCACGTGTCCGGGCCGATGGTGATCAGGCCCCCGGTCAGCGGCATTAGCGGGTCGCGGTAGTCGTGCGAGGCGCCGCACAGAAGTGCCTCACGGCTCACGACTACGCGGTCCGCAATGGAGGCTCCGTACACATTGTACAAGTGGACGGCGGCGTCCACGTAGACGCTGTTTCCCGCTCGGAGCAGCCACGGTGCCCAGACCACCACGCTGGGGTGAAAATAGGCCCTTCCGATTTTGGCCCCGAAGCAGCGTAGCAGCATTCGCCGCCAGCCGGCGAAGAGGCGGGGAGGGGTCGGTCGGAATAGGAACAGCCAGCAGATCCGCCAAACCAGACGGCCAGCCTTGTTCCCAAACGAGTGCTCGTTTCGGTAGTCGTCGGGCCGCGCGGTTCCGGCCGACGGCAGGCCGGCACCGCTCCCTCCGACCGTGCCGGTTATCTTTTCACCGCCTTTATGGCTCCCCATAGACGAGCTCCGCAACCTGGAAGATCGCCGAATAAAAGTTCGCCAGAGCCGCCAGCGTGAGGGGCGAGGCGGTGGCGTGGTCCCCGCCGAGCAGCGCGGCGAACAGCCTGCTGTGCGAGAGGTCGGCGTCGCGCCCCGCGATTTTTTCGCGTGCTTTCCCGATCGTGGCCCGCAGCACGGCTGTCGCCTGCTGCCAATAGTACCACGGGTTGTCGCCGGCCATGTTGAGCCCGAGCGTATCCGGAAAAAAGCTTAGCCACGCCGTGTAGTTCTGGAACGTGTACGATATCCTGGCCCGCCGCGGCGCGAAACCCTGCCTCAGCAGGAAGTCCACTCGGTACGCCCCCTCAAACGCCCCGCGAATCCAGTGCGTGTCCCCTCGCTGGTCGACTCCGTACCGCACCCCCTCCGCACCCCAGGCGCCGTCTGAAAAGAGGCACGCTAAGTCAAGTAAATGGACCGAATAGTCCATAAGCAGCGTGCGGGATTCCCGCTCCCGGCGTGCCCACGCCGCCGAGTCCGCAGCGGTCGGCGGGCTTGAGAAGTCGACGAAAACGTGCAGGAGCCGGCCGGGGTTATAAGCCCGGAGGGCCGCGAGGAGGGCGAGGACGTTCGATCTGAACCGGTAGTTGTGACACACGACCACGGGATCTCGCCGAGAGGCCGCAAACGAGACGAGTTCCCGGAGTTCCGCTGGCGTGTAGCAGGCCGGCTTCTCAATGAGAACCGCACCCGACCTGGTGCCCAGGCCCCCAACGGCCTGGGCGTGAAAGCGGGGCGGCGTTGCGACCACGTGCAGGTCGGCCTCCCCCGGCGGCGTGTCCGACAGTGCGCAGATGACGTGTCCGCCAGGGGACACAAACGACCGCGTGTCGAAACCCTTGATCCGCCCATGGAAGCCCAACCGCCTGAGGGCTGGAAGGTGCTTGGTCATGACAACTCTTCCAAATCCGATGAAGTTGATGCTCCGCCCCGCCGGGATCGGCTTTTCCGTCGGTTCCGGAGGGATCGCGAAGTTCTGCTGCTGCCCCGGCAGCGAACGCGCGAGCTCGCCCTTCCAGTCGATCCCAAGCTGCATGCCTAGGCGTGCCGCCGAGCTTGACGGATCGTAACGTTGCCGCCGCAGGCGGGCGGAGATCTTCCGAAAGACTTGGAGTTTCCCCTGCCCGACCAGATTTGAAGCGACGGCACCCCCTACCGCGGCCGCCCACCACGCCGCGAGTGGGAAGTGCACCACGCCCGTGCCGGCACCGAGCTGGCGGCACACGGCCTCAAGGAATTCAAACCGGGACGGGGACCGCGGATCCACCAGCATGACCACCTCGCGGGCCTCTGCGGGCGGATTTTCAAGTATTCTGGCCAGGGCGCGGTTCACCAGGTCCCGGCTGGTCAGCGGCATCGTACCCCACGGGTCGCCGAGGGCCAGCAGGCGATTCCAAGGGAGGCGCACCGCGGTACCGACGATCGGGCTCGTCAGCCCGGGGCCGAGGACGAACCCCGGTCGCAGCAGCGTGAGTTTCGTGCCGCGCGGTAGCTCCCGCAGGAGGGCGTGGTCGACGGCCGTCTTCAACGCACCGTAGGGCCCTTTACGCTCGGGCTTTGTCTCGACCGGCGAGTCCTCCCTGATGCACCCTGAACAAGCCCGATAGGTGCTGAGCGACGAGAGGTGGATTAGGTGACCCACCCCGCGGGTCCGGCACAAACGACACAGGTTTCGGGCAAACTCGACGTTCGCTGCAATCCCGGAATCTTTTAGGACGATATAGTTCACAACGGCGTCAAACGCTCCATCCAAGAGGGGCGTTTCGGCGAGCCGCTCCACAGACCCCGTTACCGAATTGCCGGCGAGGCCTTCCGGGCCGCGCTGGAACCGAACGACCCGATGGCCGGATCGCGCGAGCAGCTCCGGGAGGCCGGCACTCACGAAGCTCGTTGTTCCTAGAACTAGGACGCGCATGAACGCACAAGCCTCCCAGTGGATGCCGCGCATACTGCCACATTATCACCCAAGCACGCAAAATCGGCCATTTCCAACAGCCACGGATAATACACCCGGCTGCTTCGGCGAATGGTGCAGTGGCGGCCGATTCTGGCCCCGAAGCGGCGCAGCAAAA
>JAKCCC010000419.1 GCA_021838985.1 Planctomycetota bacterium | reverse complement strand
CGCTCCAGGGCCGCCGGCGTCGCCTCCGGCGCCGCTTCAGCCATTAGTCGCGGTGAAGTTTCGCCCGGCGGCCGCGGCGTCGCGCACGGCCCGATCGCCAGCCATGGCCGAGAAGCATGCTCGGCGCCGGTGCTTTCTCCGGGTCGTTTAAAAACCACCGGCTGCTTCGTCCATACGCTGATCTGCGCGCCGATTCGATGGCCGTCGCCGACGCGCGCCAACAGCAGATTCGAGCCGCTCGCCAGCCGGGCATGGGCCACCCCAGAATCCGTTTCCTGCAACGTTCGGTCGTCGAACTTCAGATCCTGGCCATTAAGCCGCCATGGCACGTGACCTGTTACCTGATGGAATTGCGCCTCCTGCTCCAGGGGGCTTTCGATGATGCTGGCCAGCAGCATCCAGCCCTGATAAAAATTAGCCGACAAATCGTGGGCATTAAAAAAAATCCTCGGGTACAGCGACCAAACCACCGGCGCTGGTTTAACGATTTGCCATTCCATGACTCGCACGGGCGCCGTCGATGCCATTGACAGAAACGGAATGTCACGCGGTTCAAACGTCGCATGGCTGCCTTCGCCGGGCCGGCGCACGGGACACGCCGCCGGCCAGGCTCGGTCATCGAATGTCGCTTCGCACCAGCCGCGCAGTTCCCGTGTGGCGTCGTATTGCTCTTCCCACCCCTGCTGCACGCTGATGCGCGGCACTGGCCAGCGGATGGCTGCGCAGGGCAGTGCCTTCCAGGTGCTGTCTGAACCGATCACCCGGCGGCCCTGTGCGTCCTGCAGTTCCAGCTCTGCGATCAGCCCCGCCTCGCCGGGTAGGTACTGAAAGGTGCCTAGACCAAAATGCTGCACTCGCACCGCCATGGTGTTGTTTCCTCCATGCAGCAGGTGGTGAATCGGGTAGCGATCCACCGTCCAGGGAGAGGGCCAGCTGCGGGGCGGCCCCAAGCCCACAAAAACCCCGTTGACGAACACTTCGTACCGCGAATCGGCGGTAAGACGCAGTTCGGCCGCGCCAATCGGTGCGGTGACGTCGAACGTACGCCGGAAATAGACCACATTGTTAAACGTCCGCACCGCCTGCGTGGACCAGACCCACGCCGTACTTTCGGAAAATCGCATCCTATCCACTCCAAGCCGGGGCCGAGCGCAGCGCCGCCCCGGATCACGCACCCGGCACCGCCGCTGCCTGAGGAAGCGGCGCACCCATATCAACCAACCGCCTCAACCAACTGCCCTTGCGTCCAAGCCACGCCAATGATACATACAAGTCCTTGATATTACAGGCAACGGGTTCCGCGCGCCCTGATGCGCCCGGCCAGATCCAAGAGGCGGCCGTGGCACTTTTTCGTTGGAGCATCCTGGCGCGGGCCGTTTGAGGTAGCGCGGGCCTTTCGTGCCGGGCCAGACCCGGTTGAATGTCACCAGGACGTGTCGGTCCCCTTGGAAAACTTTGTCATTCCCCCGAATTGCTGACTTAAGGAGTGCTTCGGATGCGGCTGCGATGGCGACACTCGGTCGGATTAGCCTTAGCGTGCGGTGGGATACTCGCGGGGCCTCGGCCGGCGGCTTTTTCATCCGCCCCCGCAACCACGACCGCTCCGGCCACCCTTTCGCGGGAGCAAACCAGGCCGGTGGTTGCCACGCGGCCTCCGGTCACCGCCCAACGGCCCCTGCTTGCTGCTCCGACCACACATCCCGGCGCCGCCAGTCACATGGCAGGCGGGATTCCCGCGATCAGACCCACGGCTGGGCGGCCCGCTACGCCTCTTGCCGTGCGGCCACGATGGTCGAAACTTATCCCGCTATTCGCCAGGAATTTGGTCATGGTCCAGTACACCGCTGAAAATGAATTCCATAAGACGCGCCAGGTGGCGGGCCAGGGCATTGTGGTAGGCGACAATTCGGTCGTCCTGGTTTCGTCCGATCTCATCCCCGAGGACATGCCGCTGACGTACGTAAAACACCTGGTCGTTCAGATTCCGCAGGGCGCCTTACGCAAAATTCCCGCCACGTACCTGGGGCGCACCGTCAACGGCTTGTTTTGCTATGTGCAAGCCCGGAAACGACTTCGGCTGCCACCCCTAAACCTGGCCCACCATGGCCAGGCCCAGGTCGGGGAACAGGTTTGCTCCATCGGCTTGCTGCCCAAAGACCAGGGCTATCGCCCTTACTTTGGCGTAAATCGCATTAAGGCGATCGTGCCGTTGGTGCATCCATTGGCGCTGACCGAAATGTTCGGCCTGACCTCGGCGACCAGCCCCGTCTATGACTATCACACCGGGGCGCTGATCGGAATTACCGTACCCAATCCCGGGGAATCCTTGAGTCTGGAGTTGCTGGGACATCTCATGCCGGTACTGGTGAAGGATCCACAGCAGGAGGGAATTTTTCTTACCTGGCGGACCGTGGCCGACGCGCTCCGCCACGTTCCGACCAGGCCGTTCCACGCCCAGCGCCCCTGGCTGGGGGTGCTGGATGAGGTTCCGCTGAAACCGGCGCTGCGCAGGCTCTACCACATCCGCCAACATAGCGGCATCGTGATTGGCTCGGTCATCGCGGGAATGCCGGCGGCGCGGGCAGGTTTGCGCAGCCAGGACATCATTCTCACGGTCAATGGCCGCGCGTTGGGCCATTCGCCTATCGCGTCCATGATGTTAGAGCACTTTATGCGGGCGATGCAGCGCCTGCGCCCAGGCGAAATCGTTAAGTTGGGCATTTTGCGCCACGGCACCCAACATTTAACCATCCCGGTTAAGGTTGGACTGATGCCCACCTTGCCTTCCCGCGAACCGCACTACTATGATTCACGGCTGGGTCTGGTGGTGCGGAATCTGGCGTTCGCTGACATTTACAGCCGAAAACTTCCCGCTACGCAACAGGGTGTACTGGTGGCGCTGGTGAAAACCGGCTCGCCCGCAGCGCTGGGGCAAACGCCGTTGCAGCCCGGTGATATTATCACCCAGGTTAATGCCGAGCCGATTCGGGGCGGAAAACAACTTCTGGCGCTGTTGAAGGCGGATCGGGGAAAGGCGCCCAAGCCGCTCGTATTTCTGGTAATCAAGCCCGACGACAATACCGCGGTCTGTCGCATCAAGCCGCCCTAAACGGCCTCCCAACCTTGGCCGTGATTTTATGGTAGGCGTATATACAGCACGCGCAGGGCTGGTCCGGCCACAGGTAGCTGGAAGGGTGGGCTGCTGCTGC
>JAKCCC010000418.1 GCA_021838985.1 Planctomycetota bacterium | reverse complement strand
AATACACCGCTTGGCGCATGGCGGTCAGGGCAGCGGGCTGGCCGGTAAAACCCTCGAATTGAACCGCGGCCTGGCGCAGCAGCATTTCCAATCCTTCCACGGTGCGGGCGCCACACTGGCGAGCCAAGCGCAGCAAACGAGTTTCCCGGGGGTTATATACCGTGTCGAACACGACCATGTCCGGGCGCAAAGATGCTCCGGGCGGCAGCGGCAGCGTCTCCACATTCGGGGTCATCCCGACCGGTGTGCAATTGATGACGATCTGGCAGGTGGTGTGGCGGAAGTCCTGCAGCGGGGCGGCCGTAATTTTTCCAGCGGCGCCGGTGAAAGCCCGCGCCAACTCCGCCGCCCGCGCCAAGGTGCGATTGTAGATCACGATCGAAGCCCCGCACGCCGCCAGGGCGGCTACTATTCCCCGCGCCGCCCCGCCGGCGCCGAGCACCGCCACGCGGTATTGGCTCAATCCGGCCGGCACAATGGACAGGGCCTCGGCCAAGGCGCCCAGTGCCCCGACGCCGTCGGAATTCAGTCCACTCAGGCTGCCCTCGGCGCGAAACAACAGCGTGTTCAACGCGCGGGTTTGGCTGGCGGTCGGGTCCATAGTTCCGTCCCGCTCTTGCAGGTAGCGGTAGGCATTTTCCTTATGCGGTATGGTGATGCTTAAGCCGCCGAGATTCATCTGCGGCCATTGGCGCAGCGCATCGACGGCCGCGGCGAAGGATTCATATCCAGGCGCTACCGGCAGCGGCACATAGACTCCGGGAAAATTCAACGCGGCAAAACCAGCGTTATGGAGCGCCGGGCTAAGCGAATGGGCGATCGGCCATCCCACCACGCCGAATACGCGCCAATCCGCCCGCTGGCGATCAAGACGATACACGCCTTTCAGGTCGGTCAAGCGGGGCTGGCCCGGCGCGGTGCCGCCGTGGTCCGGTGACGCCGCGAAGGTGAAGGCGGCGCCAAATTTGCCGGCCAGCAGCCGTGAGATCTGTCCGGCCTCATCCATGGCGATGCTGACCAGCGGGCGTGGTCCAAGCCGTCGGGCGGCCTCATATAGCCGCAGCGCTGTCAGCGCGTCATGAACACTGCGGGCGCGAAACGCCATTTTCAGAATGCTCGCTTCCGGCACGCCGGCCAGCTCGGCCAGCTCGGCCTCGGGATACCGCGGCGGTCCGGAAAAATCATGGCGGGAAATAATCAGGCGAGGTCGCTGGTCGTCCGGTCCGCTGCCCCACGGCGCGATCAATTGGCCCAAAACCCGGCGCCACTGCGCCGAACGCTGCCAAGCGGCCCATTCCACATCCACAAAATCAGGACGGCCGCGGCAGCTCAAGGCCAGCAGGTTCAGACGCTGTTCCTCGGAACCGGTGAACTGCCCGCCTTCCTCGGCCGAGCGCACGGTAACCATCACCCGCCCTTGCCGCACCTGGGGATGCCGCAGCAGCGTTTCCAGGTCTTGCGGTCCGGTGCGATCGCAGCGCAGTTCCAGCGCCTCCGCCCCAGCCTGGCGGGCGGCACGAATATGCCTCAGGGCCGTATCGATAGAGTCGACAAAAATGGGCGAGACCATCCAGGTCATCGTGGAACCCCTCTCGGCATCGATCAGGCGATGATGACCGCCCGCAGAGCGTTGACGTTGGTTAAGGTCGGTCCGGTTCGGATCAGATCACCCAAGGCGTCAAATATACCGAAACTGTCATGCTGGCGCAAGGCTTCCGTGGGATTCAAGCCACGGGCTTGGGCCCGCGCCAGCGTATCCGGGCCGATCACGGCACCGGCGGCATCGCCGAAACCGTCGATCCCATCCGTGTCGCACGCCAGCGCCCAAGTGTTCAACTGTCCCTGCAAACTTATGGCCAAACTCAGTATAAACTCCATGTTTCGCCCACCCCGGCCGGCCGCATCCGGGCCCATGGTGACGGTGGTTTCGCCGCCCGACAATAGCACCGCCGGCGGCGCTACCGGCAGGCCGTGCCGGTGCACGCTGCGCGCTATTCCCGCCATGATTCTGCCCAGCTCGCGGCTTTCGCCTTCCAGTTCGCCGAGCACCCAAGGGTGAAGGCCGAACGAGGCCGCGGTTTCCGCCGCAGCCTGCAGCGCCATGGTGGGCGTGGCGATCAGGCGGTAATCGCTGTCCCATTCGCCCGGCTTGGGAGTTTCCGGCGCCTGCCGCAAATACGTTAACACCGCCGGTGGGGGAACGATGCGGTAATGGGCCAGAATGTTATCTACATCGCCGAGCGTACTGCGGTCGGGGAAAGTCGGGCCGCTGGCGATCACCGCGGGATCGTCGCCCGGTACATCGCTGATCGCCAGCGTTACCAGTGACGCCGGTCGCGCCGCCTGGGCCAGGCGCCCACCCTTGATGGCGGAAAGATGCTTGCGTACGGCGTTGATTTCATGGATGGTTGCGCCCGACACCAGCAAAGCCTGGTTCACCACCTGCTTGTCCGCCAGGGTTAAGCCTGGCGCCGGCAGGGACATCAAAGCAGAGCCGCCGCCTGAAATCAGAGCCAGCACCAGGTCCTGCTCCCCCAACCCCGCGACCAGCGCCAAAATACGCTGGGCCGCACGCTGGCTGTTGGCATCGGGGACCGGATGCCCCGCCTCCATCACCTCAATGCGGTGGGTGGCCACGGTATGACCATACCGCGTCACCACCAGGCCGGACAACGCCACGTCGGGCCATGCTGATTCCACCGCAGCCGCCATCACCGCGGCCGATTTTCCAGCGCCCACCACCACGCAGCGTCCGCGGGGGCGCTGTGGCAGGTGAGCCGCCAGCCTCTGGCGCGGATCCGCGCTTTGCACTGCCGCGTGAAACATCGCCAAGAGCGCGGTGCGCGCCTTGGCGGCATCCCAGGTGGCGGAAACGCCGGTCCGCCGGGCGAACGGGCTGCGGAAATCGCTGGACATGGATGGCATCCTAATTGCCCCTCCCGGAGATTGCACCGCCGGGCCACTTGCGGCAGCCAGGCAAAAAGTAAAACACAAAAGAGAACAGAGCTACGGAGATGCTTCCCAGGATTTTTACTTCTTCTCTTCGCCCTTTTACTTCGCCCCAGCGTCCGCGCCGGAGGCGGAGGGATTCGCCGGCTGACTCCGCGGCTTATCGCTGCCGATAAACAGAAAAATGGCTGCCGCAATCAACAGGAACACGCTTAGAACCAAAAATCCCGCGAAGCCGCTGCGGGTTCGACCGCAGACATAACCGACC
>JAKCCC010000417.1 GCA_021838985.1 Planctomycetota bacterium | reverse complement strand
ACAGAGCCGACAGGCGATATTCGTTGCTGCGGTAGATGCTCTGGAACAGGCTGGAGCCATATTGGCCGTGGTAAATGCGCGGCGCCAGAACCGGAAGCCCCACCGCCGCTTCACCGTAGATGATTCCCCGCCAGCGCGATCCGCCCAGGCGGTTGAACCGCTCGGGATATTTTTGCATCAGCATACCTTCCGCACGCCCATAGCCAGCCTGCTGCCGCAGGTAGGCCTTTACGGTGCGCCGCCGCTTATGCCAGACCACCGCGGAGGGGGCGAAACCGATGTCCCAGCCCGCGTTCAGCCACCGCCAGCAAATGTCCACGTCATCCCCGGCCTGGCGAAAACGTGGGTCAAAGCCACCCAGGGCCAGCAGTCGCTGCCGGTTAAACGCCATGTTGCAGCCGGGGATATGCTCCGCAGTGGTATCGGTAAGCATCACGTGGCTGGGACCACCGGGGCTGGCCGCCACCACCCGGGCCACCCACCCATCCCCCGCCGGGGGGATATTGGGACCGCCCATGGCCTCGACCGATTGACTGCGCATCCGCAGCACGAGTTGCTCCAGCCAATCCGGCTCAGCCATACAGTCCGCGTCCGTGTACGCGACGATCTTTCCAGTAGCTGCAGCCAGGCCCGCGTTCCGGGCGGCGCTTAGCCCCCGGTTGGGCTGTGGCAGATACCGCACCTGCGGATAGCGCGCCGCGATATGAGCGGTGCGGTCTGTGGAGCCGTCGTCCACCAGGATAACTTCATAGTCCGGATAATTTAACCGCACGAGCGAGGCCAGACAGGCTTCCAGTGTTGCGGCGGCATTATAGGAACAGACCACGACCGATACCCGCGGCAGCTCGCTGTCGCTGGAACCGTTGTCCACCTCCCCGCGCACGGGAATTTCCCCAAGCCGGCCCGCTTGGGGACGGGCGTGGCTCGCCGAAAGGCTTCTCAGGGGCGACCGGGTGCGATCCAACCGCCCGATGTTCCGCCAGGCCTGGGATAACGCAGTAGCGGCTGGTTTCGGTTGACGCTGCCGGGTCGTCACGCCGAAGAACCAGTCTTCAATCTGCCGCCCCCCCGTAAACCAGTCATCGGTATACGAGAAAGTGAACGCTCCCGCCACACCCGCCGCGAAGATCTTCGGCACGTGTCTGGCCAGCAGTTCGGCCTGCCGGTCGGCGCCGCCTTCCCGGCGTTCATCAAAACCGAATTCACCGAGCAGCAACGGCTGATTCCCGGCCAGATGCCCCAGGCGGACCAGATAATCCGATAGACGCTGCGCATCATGCAGGTAAACATTAAAGCAAGCCAAGTCGCTGTTGCGGGCATAAAGGAATTCCGTGGTGGGAAAATTGGCGAACAAGGCCAGCGCCTCCGGCGCGTGCTGATGGGCCACGTCGAGCAGTTCTTCAATGAAACGTTCGATTCGCCGTGGACCGTAGAAACGAGCGATGTCCGCTGGAATCTCATTGACCACGCTTAATCCCAGCAGGCCAGGATGAGCGCCCAGGCGCATGGCGCTGATGCGCACCGCGCGCCGTGCCGCCTGACGGGCGGCGTAATCCTCAAAAAAACAGCGGTGCTTCTCCCACGGAATATCCACCAACACTCGCAGCCCATGCTCCAAAGCGTCGTCCAGCAGCACCACCGGAGGAACGTGATAGACCCGGATGGCGTTGGCCCCTAGTTCACGCATGTGCGCGAAATCCCGGCGAATCTGCCCGCGCTCTGGTAAGTGGTGGCCATCTGTGCGGGGAGCGAACGGCCCATAGGCAAAGCCCTTCAGCCGCCACTTCTGTTGATTCAGGAGAAAGCCTTTGCCCCGGATTCGCACCCTGTCCTGATTAGAGTAGGCATAACGCTCGCTGCGCCCAGCAGTTGGGTCAATATGGGAACCGGCCACGGAAACCACTTCCGACGGCGCATCCAATGTTTCCAGCATGCAGTTACTCGCGTAAACCCCACGTTAGCGCCACTGTTATCATACTATAATAGGACACGCCCCGCACCAAAAGGTTGGTTGGACCTGCGCCTTTCTCACCAGGTTGCCAACAAATATTGCCACGTTTTGCAAAAGTGCGGCTTAGCCATCATTGAGGTCCGACAATGCGGTTTAGGAATTTGCCCAAGTAATCGGTTACGAAACACGAAACACGTAAGTCCTTTTAATTAAATGGCTTACATGGACCGTAAGAAAAATATGTAAGTGCTTGTTTTTACAACATTTACGATTTTTCGGCCATCACTCGGACAGGCTCCCCGTAGCCTAATTCCAAAATAACAGATCAAGAGTTACGTGAGCCATCTTTCGCCCAACGGCCTGTTTCTGATTCCAGATTTAACAGGCCGGACTACTGCGTTGCCAAACGATGAATTTCGGGTTGGAGAAAGAGCCTCAGACTCGCCACCGAACCCGCAGCACCGGGCTTTAGCCCGGTGAGCCGGTGAATGGCGGCGGACGGGGCACCCGAAAGCTAAGTGGTGACAAAGCACTGCCCATTTGGATCGCGATATCGAAGTCGGGGCGCACCTCGATGATAACCCGAACGCCCTCTCAGCTGGCGAACAACAGCGTGCCGGCAACGGATCTTACGCCCGACCATTTCTGCTGCCCACCCAGCGCCACGTGGAATCACGAAGGAAATATTCTTGTTGATGACATGGTTGCCGTATGGCTGTGTGACGAAGCTGCGGCACGTCGGGGGATGAGCTTGGCGGGTCAGATTCCGCCCCGGATTAGCTCAAGAAACTCGCCAACGATTTTGAGGCTGGGTTTCGATTTATCCCACAGATTGGCCGCGCCACTCTCGCCCAAGGTGTGCTCCGGCTTCTTGCTAACCGCGATTAGCGCATGAACCTTGGCCTTGGCAAGCCAGTTATCCAGCGCCCAATCCTCCTCTTTCGCCGGTTGCGGCACGCACTTCAGAAAGGCGTCAACGCAACGACGGCTCTCTTCATCCGCGAATGCCGCCAACAGGGCGTGTTCAAAGCACCCACTCTTCTCCCCCGCTGGCATGATTAGGAACGCTGTTTGAACCATCTTGTCCGAAGCGGACGCCATCCGCGCGGGACCATCCGGCACCGGCAGCTCGGCCTCTCGGAGGGCGCTTTGCACGGATTGGATTGCCGCGCAGGTATTCTTCTCTGCGTCGCGAATGACGCCTAGCCGTCGAACGTGCTCGCGGAAACCGCTCGTTTTCGACACCAGCGCCACCGCAGGCCTTAAGTT
>JAKCCC010000416.1 GCA_021838985.1 Planctomycetota bacterium | reverse complement strand
GGATCCGTCGCTGAAATATAAGGGCGTTCAACTGCCGCCACATTGGTGCCGCATCCTTAACCTTCCCAAGCCCCAATTGGGAGCAGGGGTGTTTGAAAATGACGCCCATGGTCTGATCATGTTATTCACCTATAAACTCTGGCAGCGCGAGACCCATCCCCGGACTTGGCTGCGCCGCCATTGGAAAGATATTCAGGCTGCCGGGGACTGGATCGGATGGCAACTGGATCACCCTGCGGTTTCGGGCGCCAGAGATGGGGTCTTGATGACCGACAGCGAGTGTGCCGGTGGAATCGGTCAGGCCAAGTATGCTGATTTTCTGTGCGAAGAAGGCTTACGTGCGTATGCCGCCATGGCGGCGTCCATCGGTGAAATGGCGGTGGCGAAGCGCTGGCGCGTCACGGCCGATCGTTTGCTGCACGGCATCGAAAAGGTGTATTTCACCACTGACCGTTGGGGACCGACTTGGACCCTGCTGCCGGCCGGGTGGCCCAATCGAAGCACCAACTTAGGGCCGCTGATCACCTTGGCGGATCGTCGCGGTTTCGAGCCGCAGGCGAATCTTCCCGGTTGGCGTCTGCGTGATCTTAACGCCTACCGCCGGCTGGTCAGCGCCTACCATCCTTTTGGTTTCTATGGTACGGCTATGGGCTATGGCCAGGGATTTGTAACCGAAGCGGCCCTCTTGCTCGATCGGATGCGCGATGCCACCACCATGCTCAACTGGCTGGCCAAGGCCATTTATTACCCCGGCTGCAAGCCTTACCTCACACCGGAAGGCTGCCAGGTTCAACGGCAGGGACGTTACTGGCATCGTACCGGTGATCTGGGTAATGGCGTGCAGGAAGGCGAGACGATCAAAACCCTGCGACTGGTCATCGGCGTGGATGATAATTGGCCCAAGCGCACCCGGCTTATTCCGCGTCTGCCGATTGGATGGCGGCGGATAACGGTGCAGCACTATCCGCTCCTGACCCTTGGAAAAAATAACCGTTCGGTGTTGCGTCACGTGAATTTCGTTCTGCGACGTCAGGACGGGAAACTCACCTGGCGTTTTCGTGCCGACAAGCCGGTGGCGTTGTTGCGTCTGCGTCTGGGACCGTTCGCTGAATCCACCGTGCGCGTCACCGTGAATCATCGCCACGCCATCGTGCGAATACAGCGTAGTGGTGATTCCTATTGGGTGTGGCTACCGGCCATGCGGTCCGTCCGGAAATTCCAGGCGGTGGCTTGGGGGGGCGGTCCAACCTTGGGCGACGGCCGCAGCGGTCGTTGGTGATACCGTCCGCCAGGTTCGTGCCACGAAGACGGACGGTACTTTAGCAGAAATTGACAAAATGGCGGCAAGATCAGCCATAGGCGGCCGCCGATACGGGCGGTATTCTACACTGGTGCTTTGCCAACCGAGAGATTTCCGGTGGGAGAAAGAGCCCACGACCCGCCACCGAACTCCAAGCACCGGCCTTCGCCGGTGATCCTTCGGGTCCCCCGTAGCGAGTCGCCCGCGGCGACCCGGTGAGTGGCGGTGGAAGGGGTACCCGAAAGATACGTGGTGACAGAGCCCAGGATGGCTCATAAACGGAGTCGAATATGCCTCCTCTGCGGGTGGGATTCATCGGGGTTGGGTCCATGGGCCAGGTCGCGCATTTGCGCAATTACGCGCTGCGCGATGACTGCCGTGTAATGGCGCTGGCGGAATTAAGGCCCCACCTGGCGGAATTAGTGGCGCAGCGTTACGGCGTACCGCGGGTCTATCGCGATCATCGGGAGCTGCTGCAACGCGAGCGGCAGAATCTGGACGCCCTCGTATGCATTCAACCGTTCACGCATCATGGGTCGATTCTGCCCGAGGTGCTGGCGGCGGGACTCCCGGTATTAACCGAGAAACCGATGGCTGGGTCCGTCGAGGTCGGCGAACAGCTGCTCACACACGCTCGGGCGGCGGGGGGGCCATGGTACGTAGCCTACCACAAACGCAGCGATCCGGCCGTGCTCTGGGCGCGCCGCCAAATTGGAATCTGGAAAACTTCCGGCCAGGTGGGGGGGCTGCGTTATGTTCGCATCGTGATGCCGCCCGGCGACTGGATCGCCAGCGGTTTCACCGCGTTGCTTCGTTCGGATGAGGCGTGTCCCGCCAGCCCGGCGGATCCCGCGCCTTCCGGTATGAGCTCGGAACACTTCCAGGCGTTCACCAAGTTTGTAAATTTCTATATCCACCAGGTTAATCTGTTGCGGCATCTGCTGGATGAACCATATACGGTCTCCTGGGTGGATCCGGCCGGGGTGCTCCTCGTGGGCCATAGCCGCTCCGGCGTGACCGGGGTCATTGAAATGGGGGCGTACCGTACCAGCCGCGCGTGGCAGGAATCCGCGCTGATATGTTTTGAAAAAGGTTGGATACGTCTGGAGTTGCCGGCCCCGTTGAGTATAAACCGTCCTGGACGGGTGGTGGTCTACCAGGACTGCGCCGGCGGCTCAGAACCCCAACAAATAGAGCCGCAATTGCCATGGGTTGATGCCATGCACCAGCAGGCGGCGCACTTTGTTCAAGCGGTGCGCGGCGAAACGACGCCGCTGGCCACCGCCGCCGAAGCGCTCGAAGATTTGAAAATCGCCCGACAATGGCTTGAACTGCGATCGGGTGCGCCCCAATCCCGATGCGTCGGGATAAGAAAGTGAGGATACGGTGAAACCAGACCAAATCGCCATCGCCACGGTTTCCACGGCACCGAAGGAACCCCTGGAGCAACGCTTGGCTGCGTATTCCGCGGCGGGATTCCGTACGGTGGAATTGCAACTCGGTCGAACCAAAGAATGGTTGGCACAGGGGCGCCGCACCAAGGATTTACTCAACCTGCTCGAATCGCTGCACCTGAAATGTTGCGGTGGATTTGAATGCGGTATCGAGTGCTTTAGCGATGTGCAGCGGCGCCGGAAAAACCATGCGTTGCTCGTGGCCAACGCGCGGCTGCTGGCCGAACTGGGCGGAGGCGTGATGGTGGTTGGAACCGACGGACCTGGCGAAAACGTTCCTGTCGTGCCCTATCCAAGGATGCTCAACCGGGTCGGTAAAACCTTAGCGCAGGTCGCCCGGCGTTTTCCGGCATCGGTCTCGCTGGCGGTGGAGTTCAATTGGTCGCCCCTCGTGAAAAGCCTGCGTTCCGCCGTACTGGCGGCCCAGGCGGCGCGGCATCCACGGGTGGGCATCCTTTTCGACACGGCACATTATCAT
>JAKCCC010000415.1 GCA_021838985.1 Planctomycetota bacterium | reverse complement strand
AAAGGGCCTGCCGATGAACCGCTGTAAACGGACCGTGTGATTTTCCGGGCTTGTTTGCAGGGTTCGATCTCCTCGAGGTGCGTGAAGGTCGGCATCGTTATCTCTAATCAGAAGCCCTAAACGAGTAAGCATACGCTGGTGCTTTGTCACCACATAGCTTTCGGATATCTCGGCCGAAAGCCATTTACCGGGTCGCCGCGGGCGACCCAAAGTCCGGTGCTTCGGGTTCGGTGGCGCGTCCGGGGCTCTTTCGTCAACCCGAAATTTATCGCTTGACAAAGCACCATAAACCATAAACTACCGGAGTCGGCGGTATTCCAACTCCATCCGCTTAAAGTGGGCATCCACATCGGCCCAGCGCGATTTCTTATTGCGCTTCCGCCAGAGCACCTTGAATTCCCGCCGCAGGCGGCGAATATCGGCGATCAGTGCGGCAATTTCCCGGCGTGCCGACTCGGGCGCGGCGGTGGGCTGCGCCCGCAACATGGTGCGCCGCAGCGTATGGCGAATGACGCGAATGGTGAAACTTAACTCCTGCCAAACCAGCGCTAAATCCCGGTTGGGGCTGGGCAGTTGCTTAAGCGTAGCCAGATGCCGTTCGAGGCGGGCTATTTCGCTGGCCATGCGGTTCTGGCGGGCTTTTTCCAGATATGTCGTTTGCGCCCACGGCTCGCGGAAAAGGTGGAAGTCCAGCGAGCTGTTGGGCAGCGGATCACGGTTAATGCGCTGATAAACGTTGCCGATATCCGCGGCCAGTTGAGCGATCCGGCCGCTGGAATCGGCAAAAAGCTGGGCGCTCACCGCATCGATAATCGCGGCATCGCTGGCCAGCCCATGATTCCACGCAACCGCCGCTCCGAAAGCCATCGGCAGCAGGCTGACCGCCAGCAGCTGCTGGTGGCCGTTATCACCCCAATCGGTGTTCAGGTAGCCGACGGCGCCACGTTGCAGTCCGCCGGTCGCCGCTGCGCGCAGATTCGCCAGGGCGTTGGCCGTCCGCCCCGCCAGCGAACCCCAGCTGCTGGTGCCAGGACAAACGTAAAATGGCCGACCGCAAGAAGCGAACAGTTTTCCGTGCTCCAGAAACGGGTGTTGGGCACCGTAACCCCATTCCAGAACGGTCGCGTTCGCCGGTAGTTCACGGATCAGCTCCGGATATTTCAGAATAATGTCACCCCACAGCTGCACGCGTTTGCCATGTTCGGCCGCCGCATCGGCACAAAACTTAATCCACTCCACATACAACCGTCCGACGCCTTGTTTCTGCGCCTCCGCCTGGCTGCGTCCGACGCCCAGGTCGTAGGCCTCGTCGCAGCAGATATTAAACTGGCTGCTGGAAAAGTTCGGCAAAAAGTCGGCGTACATTTCCGTGATAAGCGTTTTGGCCCGCGGATCGGTCACGCACAGCGACCATGGATCATCGGACCAGCAGGTCAAACCGCGCTGCTTCAGATCGGCCGGCTCCGCCTCCGCCAGGGGCCGATAGCGCGGGTGACGGAGAATCTTCTCAAAATGACCCAGGGAAGTCAGTGACGGCACGAAATCGATGTGCCGCAGGCGGCAGGCCTTATCAATCCGTTTCAGCTCGCGCGCGGTCAACGGCGTGGTATCGGCATACATCTCGCGATGCCGCTTAAAAGCGTAGACATTCTCGATGTAAAGCTGAAATTCGTTGATCTTCAATTCCGCCAGCTTCTCCACCAGCCACAGAATCGTCTGCACTTTGGGAACCTTGCCGCGGGAAATATCGTGGTAGAAGCCGCGTCGCGCGAAGTCGGGCTGATCGGCGATGTGCAGGCAGGGCCAGGAGCGCCGGCAAGACCGGGTAATCTGCTGCAACGTTTGGACGGCGTAAAACAGCCCTACCGGCGTTTTCGCCCGCGCTTCCACCCGGTCCGGACGGATGTCGATGGTGTAACCTTGTTCGTGTTCGATGGCGGCGTCCAACCGCAGGTGAATGGCTTGCGCCTTCGGCGGCGGAGCGGTTTCAATCCAGCACCAGCGGCCGGCTCGGCTCTGCAGCGACTTTTCCAGTGATTTAACCGCCAGCAACAGGCCTGGATCACGCCCCTCCACACAAATAAAGCCGACGCGCGGCAGCTCCCATTGACCGGGGCGTCTGCTGATTCGACGGGGTGGAGGCAGCAGGGGAATATTGTTCATGGCCAGGTCGCTCCCGAAAAACCCGCATAATAAGAGACAGTCCGACCGCGGCACAAGTCGGCTGTCGCAGCGGTGGAAGCCGAGGGTGTGGCCGGATTTTGTGGCAAGGCCGTGCCGGCGGACGGTATAAATGTCGCCGCTAAGACGGTTGGGGATTTGGCACTGTCGCTGAGGACCAGCATGGGCCAAGAGATCTGGCCACACCCGAAGCCGACCTGAAGCCCGTCGGCGGTTGACTCCGCCGCGGGGCGCGCTATACTCTAAAACTCTTGGTCCCGCCGGCTTGAACCGGACCGGCGGGTGGGGTAATCGTATAGCGTTGGGATACCGGTCACCGGGATTGACGCGCCGCGGCGCGCCGGATAACCACCGGATAACCATTACTCGAAAGGGCTTTACCATGGCGGACAAAATGGTCTATTTCTTTGGCAACGGCGAGGCGGAAGGCGGCGCCAAAGATAAAATGATGCTCGGCGGCAAAGGCGCCAACTTGGCGGAGATGACCCATATCGGCCTGCCCGTTCCGCCGGGTTTCACCATCACCACCGACTGCTGTGCGGCGTATTACCAGAGCGGCCAGCAGTTCCCGCCCGGTCTGGTGGAACAGATCGACGAGAACCTGCAGCGGCTGGAACAGACCGTGGGCAAAAAACTGGGCGACCCCGTTAATCCGCTGCTGGTCTCGTGCCGCAGCGGCGCCGCCGTGTCCATGCCCGGCATGATGGACACGGTGCTGAACATCGGGTTAACCGCCGCCACCGTCGAACCGCTGGCCGCATCCAGCGGCAATCCCCGCTTCGTCTGGGACGCCTGGCGCCGGCTGATCAACATGTTCGGCGATACGGTCATGGGTGTCGATCATGCGCATTTTGAGCATGAACTCTCCGCCGTCAAAAAGAAGGCGCGGGTCCAACTGGATACCGAACTGGACGTCGAGGGACTGAAAGAAGTATGCGCCCGCTATCTGCAGGTCTATGAAAAACATACCAAAGAAAAATTCCCGACGGATCCGCGGCAGCAGATTCTTAAATCCGTCAAGGCCGTGTTTCAAAGCTGGCAAGCCCCGAGAATGATGA